>NZ_SDFT01000080.1:0-5825 GCF_004916815.1 Pantoea sp. R102 | reverse complement strand
GGCGTGCAGCCGCAGGAATTTGAGCAATTCATCGCGCAGAATGCCGCGCGTATCGTTGATTATCCCGGCTGGAAGTTTCACATGCTGAAGGGCACCGGCGGTAATCGAAGTGAGCAGTATGCGGTGATGCTGGTGATCGAAAGCCTCGACTCGCTCAACAGCTTCCATCCGGCGATGGACGTCTCAACTGAAAAATCGCTGACGTTTGTGAAAAACCATCAGGAGAGCGAGCGTATGTATGATGAATGGCGCACCATGGCCTCGTTCTCCGGCGCACCGCAAATGTATACCGACTATCTGACGATTGCCGGCAACGTTGGCTGAAGTTTGCCATGACCGGCGGAGGCCGGTCAGACTGCATCATCACGCCCGCGCAGGGTTGGTGTGCGGTTGTGGCTGGCCCGGCACCTCAACGCCTGGCCAGCCCGCCATTCGCGTCCGTTGCCGGATTAGCTCACCCGCGCCGCTGCCGGGCTGTTCAGCGCGGCCAGCAGCGTTGCCGAGTCCGCCACTGCGCCAAAAATACCGCCCTGCATATGAATCATGCTGAGCGCCGCCTCATGATGCTTCAACTCCGTCGCCGCGCAGCAGTCGCTCAGCACCAGACATTCAAAGCCGCGATCGTTGGCTTCGCGCAGTGTGGTATGCACGCAAACGTCGGTGGTGATGCCGCTGATGATTAAGTTGCGGATACCGCGACTGTGCAGAATCAACTCAAGGTCGGTGGCGTAAAAAGAGCCCTTGCCGGGTTTATCAATAATCACTTCATCCGGTAGCGGCGCCAGCTCGGGAATGATTTCCCAGCCTGGCTCACCGCGCACCAGAATGCGACCACAGGGCCCAGGTGCACCAATCTCCGCCTGCATGCGCCGCGAGCGCCAGCGCTTGTTAGCCGGCAGATCGCTCAGGTCCGGACGATGGCCTTCACGGGTATGGATGATCGGGAAGCCGGATTCGCGCATGCGCGCTAACACCTGCTGCAGCGGTTTGATGGGGGCGCGTGTCAGGGAGATGTCGTAACCCATAGTGTCAACATAACCGCCCTTACCGCAGAAGTCGGTTTGCATATCAATCACCAGCAGCGCGGTGTTTTGCACCGTGCAGTTGCCGTCAAACGGCCACGGATAGGGGGTTGAATTAACGATATAATCAGGCATTGCTTTTCTCCATTACCGCCGTGCTGCTTTCCGGTTTCCATTTAACGATCAGCGTATAGCTCAGTGCCGCGGTGACCAGGCCGATAACCGCTTCACCAAACTGCGGGAATTCGAGGTGGGCCATCACCGCACACAGACTGCCGATGGCCCAGGCGGCGAACGCGCTGCCGCGCAGGCGCCGGGTTTGACGCTGTTCGCTGATTTTCGCCATAAAGATCAGGTCAACAATCATCACTGCGCCAAACGGCGGCACCACCATGCCGAGCAGGCTGAGCCATTCGAGGAACCAGGACCACACGCCGGCCAGCGCCAGCACGCCACCGATGGCCCCGAGGATCAGCGTCCACAGGCGCATTTTGCTGCTGAACAGATGGCTGAAACCGACCGCGCCGTTATACAGGCAGTGCGTGCACACCGAACCGAGGTTGATAAACACAAACAGAAAGGCAATAACGGAGAGCAGCATGCCATGCCCCATCAGCAGCGGCAGGAAGTTACCGCCGTTGCTGAGCGGATCAACCGCCGCGCCGACGGCGACAATCACCACGCCAAACAGATAGGAAATCACAATCGCCAGCGGGAACGCGGAAAACGCGGCGATCACCGCTGATTTACCGTCCTTCGACCAGCGGGTGAAATCCGCTGTCATGGTGCCGGAATCCGCAAAGCCGGCAATCACCATGGTGACCGCCGTGCCCATGCTCATGGCGCCAGCGGCTGCCGGACTGCCCTGCCACTGGGTCAGCGTGGTGAAATCATGATCCTTGCTCACCAGCCACAGCGCCACCAGCCCCAGCACCACAAACAGCGGAGCGGCAATCATTCCCAGCACCGACAGCGCCCGCACCCCAAGAAAGGTGACGCCAGTATACAGCACCATGGCAAACGCGGTGACCGCCAGCGCATTCCAGCCAAAAGTCTGGTTGATCACCGTCCCGGTCAGGCCGGTCTGGAAGGCGTACCAGCCTATCACCACGGTAGAAAGAAAGCCGGACACCAGGATATAGCCTTTGGTGCCAAAGGTCCGCTTCGCCTGCAGCGCGAAGTTCATACCGGTATGCCCGGCGAACCAGCTAAGTGCGCCGACATAGGCAAAGAGCACCAGGTTACCCAGCAAAATCGCCAGCAGTGCCGGCCAGAAGCCAAGATGCCAGGTGATAATGCCGCCGAACAGCGCATTAGTGAGGATCATCGGAAAGCCAAACCACACCGCCGACACCGAACCCGTCGAGTGGCGATGGCTAAGCGGCACCGGCTCATGCTCGAACTCCTGCTCCAGCGCAGGGGAAGATTTGTTACTCATGGAGAACTCCAATAGCAGCAGGATAGTGATGATTCCATGGTTGGATGCGCTCAAAAGCGGCACTGGCCGCCAGCACCAGGCCATCGTCCAGATGACGACCCACAATTTGCATACCGATCGGCAGACCACTGGCCGTGAAGCCGGCAGGCACCGAGGCGGCAGGCTGACCGGTAAAATTGAACGGGAAGCAGAACGACAGCCAGTGATCGCTGCGCACCATGCGGCCATCAATGACTTCCGGGCCCTGCATATGCAGCGCAAATGGCGGCACCGCCAGCGTCGGCGACAGCAGCAGGTCGTAGTGCTGCATAAAGCGCCACAGCTGGTTGCAGAGCTTTTTGCGCGTGGTATTGGCGTCGGTGAAATGCTCCGCGTGCCAGTCGCGCTGCAGCATGGCACTCAGGTGCGGTGACATCGCAGCACCCAGCTCACTCTGCATCTGGCGCATGCCGCTCAGATCGCTTTCGAACGCCACCAGCGCAGCAAAGCTGGCGCTTTCGTCAGCGATGCCGGGATCCACCTCCTCCAGCTCTGCGCCCAGCGCCGCAGCGAAACGACGTGCGGCCGCGGTGACCACGGCGCGCACTTCCGCATCGACGGCGATATAGCCAAAGTCGGCGCTGAAAGCGATGCGCAACCCCTGCAGTGGCCGATGCAGACTGCCCAGCCAGTCAACATCACTGCACGGGATGGAGTGCCGATCGCGCATGTCCGGACCGGCCATCACCGACATCATCAGCGCGCTGTCGCGCACGCTACGCGTCATCGGACCGATATGTTCAAGCGATTCCCAGCTAGAAACGCCGGGATAACGCTCATCGCGGCAGCCCGGCCACAGCGGTACCCGCCCCATCGAGGCCTTGAGTCCATAGACACCGCAGTGGGCTGCCGGGATACGTACCGAGCCACCGCCATCACTGCCGAGCGCCATCGGACACAGCCGCGCCGCCAGCGCCGCGCCGGAACCCGCGCTCGATCCGCCCGGCGTTTTGCTCACATCCCAGGGATTGCGCGGTGAGGGAAACAGGGGATTATGGCCGACACCGCTGTAGCCAAATTCCGGCGCGGTGGTCTTGCCCAGCAGGATGGCATCCGCCGCCAGCAGGCGCTCAACGGTGATGTCATCTTCTTCGGGAATAAAATCGGCGTAGGCGGCCGATCCTGACGTGGTTCGCACACCGGCGGTACAGATCAAATCTTTTACCGCCAGCGGCACACCCGCCATTGCGCCCAGCGGCTCGCCGCGCGCACGACGGCGGTCGATCTGCTCTGCCTGTGCCAGTGCCCGCTCCGGCGTCAGCGTACAAAACGCCTGTATCAGCGGCTCCCGCTGTTCCAGGCGATCCAGCGTCGCCTGGGTTAACTCGCGCGCGGAAACCTCGCCGTCGCGCACCCGCGCCGCCAGCTGGGTGGCATCTTCATCCAGCAGTGCATCAAACATGATCGTTCTCCCGGGTTAATTGGCTACCGGGAGGAGTGCAGTTTGCGTGCCAGAATAGTGTGGTGTGCGCGGCCGTTATGCGCCGGACCAGATGGGATACGGTCTGGGATACAAGATGGAATACTTATGGATGCGGCAGCCATACCGATGCAGGCAATACGCACAAACTGTGCGCACCGCTGCATCATGGCGTTGCCATTTTAGGGTGCAGCCGGCGGAGGCGGCGTTGCTGCCGTGGCGTGCGTCAGAAGGGTTAGCTTTGCGCGCTGACTAACCGCACGGCGAAGCCAAAAAACAGCATGCCGGTCAACATGTTCGCCAGCTTGACCAGGCGGGTGCGGCTGCGCAGATAGCGCACCATCACCGCGCCAGCCACCAGCAACAGGGAATAGTAGCTGAAACTGATCACCTGGATCAGCGCACCCAGGGTGGCAAACGCCGGCGCGGTATGGGTTACGCGCGGATCGATAAACTGAATGAAGAACGAAACGTAAAACAGAATCGCCTTGGGATTGGTTACGCCAAGCAGCAGCGCACGCAGGAAATAGTTTTCCTGTTTTACCGCTTCAGCCGGTTGATCGCCGCTGCGTTTGCGCAGCGCGCCGATGATAATCTTCACGCCGAGATACAGCAGGAACATGGCACCAAGATAACGCACCACCATAAAAATATGCGGACTGGTACGGATCAGCGTCGCGACGCCCGCCCAGGCGAGAAAAATCAAAATCAAATCGCCCGCCATCACCCCGGCTATCGCCTGACAGGCCGGCTTTGCCCCACGACTCATCCCGGTGCGCAGCACATACAGACTGTTGGGTCCGGGTAATAGAATGATCACCAGCGCGCCCGCCAGGAAAGTCCAGAGATTGATGATGCCTAAATCGTGAAACATTACGGTGCTACCCCATGCCGTTAAGCAGGTAAAAATGAGTGAAAGTGGAACCCGGCGCGCTGCTCAACTGCCGCGGCGCGGCGCATAGTAGCAGTTGTGCGGTGGATTTGTCGCTTCACGCCACGGTTCTGGTGGTCGAAACGGTGTTATGTAACACATACAGCGCGCGACTGGCACCAGTGACGTTGTCACAGTGATGATTCAGAGGTTTCGCAACTGCTGCATCACCGCATCCAGAAATAGCCGTAATACCGCAGGCTGGCGTTCGCGCGACATATACAGGCCATAAATGCCTAAGGTGCGCGGTTGAAAGCCAGGCAGTACGCAACGTAACTGACCGCTGGCCAGCGCAGCCTGTGCCTCCATTGCCGGCACCATGGCAACCCCACATCCGGCGATAGCGGCATCACATAACACGGATGAAATACCAGCGCTGAAATTGCCGCTCACCACCACGGAAACCGCCTCGCCTTGCGCATCGTGAAACTGCCAGCGCTGCCCGGCAAAGCGGCTGTAGTGCAGGCAATTATGTTGTGCCAGATCCGCTGGCGTCTGCGGTTCGCCCTGCTGCGTTAAATAGGCCGGCGCAGCGCAGACTACCGAAGCACATTCACCCAGCCTGCGGGCAATCGCGCCGGGCTCCGGATCGTCGGTAATGCGAATGGCCACATCGATGCGCTCACCCACCAGGCTAACCGGCTGATTATTGATCTCCAGCTCAATACGCACCGCCGGGTAACGCGCGAGGAACGCCGGAATCATCGGTCCAAGAATGTGTGTGGCGGTTGAATGTGCACAGGCCACGCGCAACGTGCCCTGCGGTTTGCCCTCATCGCCCTGCTGCTCAATCTCGTCGGCCAGCCGGGCCAGCGCGCGTGTCTTATGCAAAATCTGCTCACCCGCCGGGGTAATGGTCAGCCGCCGTGAAGAACGGTGCAGCAGGCGTGCGCCTGCCCACTTCTCCATTTCATCAAGATAGCGACTGACCATCGGGCGCGAAATATCCAGCGCGCGCGCCGCTGCGCTCAGGCT
>NZ_SDFT01000007.1:0-15572 GCF_004916815.1 Pantoea sp. R102 | reverse complement strand
GTCTCAATAAGAAAGTGCGGTCCTTGTTGATATTATTTCCGCGTTAAGGATGGAGCTTTCATTGTGCTCTCTCATCCGGGAAATTTCTCAACGCTAACCTGGTTGTTTAGCGTGACTATTAAAATACATGGACTAAATAAATTATGAACGCCATCCCCGTTAATGTCGCCGTTGTAGACAAAAAAACGGTTGTCGAAGCGCAGGTGCTTCGCAACGGTAAAAATGGAAAACCAGTAAAAATCAAAGCCATTGCCAATGGGAAATATATCCTTGCTGAAGGTGAGAAGGGTGTTGCACCTGAAAACATCACCGTCAAGCGCGTAGGCAAAAGTCTCTGGGTTATCCTGGAGGATGGCGATCTGGATAAACCCGATCTCATCATTGAGGATTTTTTTGTCTACCCTGGTCAGCTGGTTGGTAAAGCAGAAGATAACGCTTTCCATGAATACATCGCCTCTGATGCGCGTGATGATCACGAAGCTGCAGCGCTTGCTGATGGCGATTATTCGGCGCTGGTGCTCGGGTCAGAATCCGTCCCGGGGCTGGATAATCTGCTGATTGCCGAAAATGGTCTGATTAACCCGATGCTGTTGGGTCTGGGTTTACTGAGCGCGATTGGTGCAGCGGCAGGCATCATTTATCACAATCACAAAAAAGATCACGGTAAGTCAGGTGAGGGTGAAGGCGGGAATCTGCCTGATCCGGTATTCACGCGAGGCGCAACCATTGATGCGGTGACGGATAACGTGGGCGCCATTCAGGGACCGCTGGCCAGCGGCGACTATACCGATGACGCGACGCCAACTCTGAGCGGCACCGGCACCAATCCTGATAATACTGTTGAGATCTGGGATAACGGCACAAAAATTGGTGAAGCCATTGTCGATCAGGATGGTAACTGGACATTTACGCCAGGCACGGCGCTGGCTGAAGGCGACCATAGCTTCACGGTGATTGAACGCGACGGTAAGGGTAACACCAGCCAGCCTTCCGAACCGTTTGAGCTAATTATCGATCTCAAAGCGCCAGCACAGGCTACGCTGGACAGCGTATTCGACGATCACGGTTCGCTCACCGGGTTGATTGGCAACGGCGAGGCCACCGATGACAATACGCCGACCCTCTCCGGCAAAGCGGAACCGTACAGTACCGTATCGATCTACGACAACGGTGAAAAAATCGGTGAAGCACTGACTGATGCCAACGGCAACTGGACCTTCACCCCTGCAACGGCACTGGCTGATGGTGAGCACGCATTCACCGTGGTAGCTGCCGACCGTGCTGGTAATATCGGCCTGCCCTCTGCTCCTCACATCATCACTATTGATACGCAGGCACCGGTAAATCCGGGCATTGGTGAAGTCACTGACAACGTGGGTAGCATTGTCGGACCGGTAGACAACGGCGGCAGCACCGACGACAGGACTCCTACCATCGGCGGCGGCGGCACGCCTGGCGACGTGGTAACCATTATTGATGACGGCAAGCCGATTGGCAGCACTGTCGTGGGTGATGACGGCAAGTGGGAGTTTACGCCGGAACAACCCCTGGAAGACGGTGAGCACAACATCGGTATCATCATCACCGATCCGGTCGGCAACGAGTCTGCACCTTCAGATGATTACACCATTATTGTCGATACCCAGGCACCGGATAAGCCGCGCATTGTTGCGGTTATCGACAATCAGGGTGAACAGCAGGGTGAACTGCAGCCGGGCGATATGACCGATGACGCGCTCCCGACCATAAAAGGCGAGGCTGAAGCTGGCAGCATTGTTAATCTTTATGACAATGGCGTGCTGATTGGCTCCGCGCGTGCAGACGACGCAGGCAACTGGGAATTGACTCCAAACAAACCGCTCAGCAATGGCGGACACTCTCTCACGGCAGAAGCAACGGACGCGGCAGGTAACGTCAGCGAAACGTCTGACAGCTTTGATTTCACGCTGATTACCGGTGGTGTGCCAAGCGCGCCGGCGATTATTGGTGTGCTGGACGATGTGGGTGATAATCAGGGCAACGTCGCGAAAAATGGTGTCACCGATGACACTCGCCCAACCGTGCATGGCACGGCGCAGCCAGGCTATATCGTTTCCGTTTATGACGGTGATGTGCTGCTGGGCACCACCACAGCTGATGAAAACGGCCGCTGGCGCTTTACACCGGAAGTGGATCTGGCGGAAGGTGAACATCAGCTGTCCGCTACTGCTACCGATGCGGCGGGCAACATCAGTCCGCAGACCGGCGTGTATCCGATCATCATTGACACTACCCCGCCAGAAAATAGCGGCGACAACACCCTGACTGATGATGTCGGCGCGATCCAGGGCCCAATTAACAGTGGCGATACCACTGATGACGCCACGCCAACCTTTGACGGTAAAACTGAGCCAGGCGCTGTAGTGATCATCCGTGATAACGGTGAAGAAATTGGCCGCGTTGTCGCGGACAAAGACGGTAACTGGACATTCACCCCGGAACAACCGCTGGCCGAAGGCGATCACAGCTTTACCGTACAACCGGTAGATAACGCCGGTAACAAAGGTGAAGAAAGCGCGCCAGTCGACTTCATCGTCGATACCTCTGGTGTTGAAGTGACGATTATCAACGTCTATGACGACGCAGGCGAAGCTGGCTACGTGCAAAAAGGTGGCGTGACTAATGATGCTACGCCGACCATCAATGGTTCAGCGACGCCAGGTGCGCTGATCCATATTTATGACAACGGTGAGCTGATTGGCTCCGCGCTGGCAAATTACAAGGGCGAGTGGTCATTTACACCAGCGGAGCCGCTGAATGAAGGCGAACACAGCTTTACCGCCACGGCGACGACCGAAGCCAATGGCGTCAGCGCACCGACCGCACCGTTTGATCTGATCATTGATATCACTGCCCCGGGCAACGACGGCATTGACGAGGTGCAGGATGACGTAGGTAGCGTTCAGGGACCCGTCGAAAGCGGCGAGGTGACTGATGACAGCACGCCAACGCTGGTTGGTGGCGGCACGCCGGGTGACGTGGTGACCATTATTGATAACGGCGAAACCATCGGTAGTACCGTCATCGGTGATGACGGCAAGTGGGAATTCACGCCAGAAACACCACTCAACGACGGTGAACACAAGTTTGAAACCGTAATCACCGATCCGGCGGGTAACACCAGCGAACCATCCGATCCTTACACTGTCATCGTGGATACCACCCCACCAGTGAAACCGGAAATCGGCGATATCATTGACGATGTCGGTAACGAAACCGGGCCGATCGAAAACGGCGAATCAACCGACGACACGCAGCCGACCATCGGCGGTGGCGGCACACCGGGTGACGTAGTGACTATCATCGATAACGGTAATCCAATCGGCAGCACCGTGATCGGTGACGATGGCAAGTGGGAATTTACCCCGGAAGAGCCGCTGGAAGACGGCGAACACAATATCGGCATCATCGTGACCGATCCGGCAGGTAATGAATCCTCACCGTCTGACGATTACACCATTATCGTGGATACGCAGGCGCCAGAAAAACCTGTAATTAAAGAAGTATATGATAATCAAGGTGATAAGCAGGGTGCACTCAATCCGGGTGAGGTGACGGATGACGCCCAGCCGACCGTGCGCGGCGAAGCGGAGCCGGGTAGCCTGGTCAACCTGTATGACAATGGCCAACTGGTGGGTTCAGCTGTCACGAATGCTGAAGGCCAATGGGAATTCACGCCAACCCGACCGCTGCTGAACGGCGCGCATTCACTCACTGTGGAAGCAGTTGATGCGGCCGGTAACATTAGCGAACCGTCCGACAGCTTTGACTTCATGCTGGAGGCCGGCGGCGCGCCGACCGCACCGGCGATCACTGGCGTAGTGGACAACGTCGGAGATGTGCAGGGCACCATCGAAAAAGGCGGCGTGACCGATGACGTTCGTCCTACCATTAACGGTACCGCGCAGCCGGACAGCGTAGTCACCGTGTATGCCGATGGTAAAGTGCTGGGGACCGTCCTGACCGATGCCGCAGGCAAATGGTCATTCACGCCGGATAGTGACCTGGCCGAAGGCCTGCGCAATCTGAGTGCCACCGCGACCAACGCGGCCGGTAATATCAGTCCGTCAACTGGCCTCTATCCGATTGTGATTGACACCACCGCGCCAGATGCCAGCAGCGACAATCAGCTGACGGATGACGTTGGCGACATTCAGGGGCCGATTAATAGCGGCGATACTACGGATGACGCGCAACCTACCTTCAGCGGTGTGACCGAGCCGGGTGCGACCATTATTATCCGCGACAACGGCCAGCCGATTGGCAGCGCGGTCGCCGGTAAAGACGGCAACTGGCGCTTTACGCCGGACCAGCCGCTGGCGGATGGCGATCACAGCTTCACTGCGCAGCCAGTTGATAAAGCCGGTAATAAAGGTACGGAAAGCCAGCCAGTTGACTTCATTGTCGATACCTCTGCGGTGCTGGTGACCATCAATAGCGTTTATGACGATGCAGGTTCTGTCACAGGCAACCTGACCAGCGGTGCGGTCAGCGATGACACTACGCCAACCCTCAACGGTTCGGCGACGCCAGACGCGCTGATTCACATCTATAACAACGGCACGCTCATCGGTTCCGCAAAAGCCAACTACAAAGGCGAGTGGAGCTTTACGCCGGATGTTGCGCTGGCGGAAGGTGAACATCACTTTACGGCGACGGCGACAAACGCCGCCGGAACCAGCGCCGAGTCGTCACCTTTTGACCTCACCATCGATCTGACCCCGCCAGTCGTGGGCGGTATTGATAGCGTACTGGATGACGTGGGCACGGTGCAGGGCCCGGTCGACAACGGTGGCATTACTGACGACACCACGCCTACGCTGGTAGGCGAAGGCGTGCCGGGCGATGTGGTGACCATTATCGACAACGGTGAAACCATCGGCAGCGCGGTAATTGGCGAGAATGGCAAGTGGACCTTTACGCCGGAAACCCCGCTCAACGACGGTGAGCACAAATTTGAAACCGTGATCACCGATCCGGCCGGCAACAGCAGCCAGCCGTCCGATCCGTACATTGTGACTGTTGATACGCAGGCGCCGAACAAGCCAGCGATTACCGAAGTGTTTGATGACCAGGGCGATCGCACCGGTGCGCTGAAATCCGGTGATACCACCGATGACAGCATTCCTACCGTGAAGGGCACTGCGGAAGCCAACAGCCTGGTGAAGATTTATGACAACGGTGAACTGATCGGTAGCGTGCGCGCTGACGGGCAGGGCAACTGGCGCTTCGAACCGGGCAAACCGCTGGTTAACGGCGCACACTCGCTGACCGTGGAAGCGATCGACGCGGCGGGCAACGCTAGCGAGCCATCAGAGAAGTTTGACTTCTCGCTGGCAGCCGGCGGTAAGCCAACGGCACCGGCTATCACTGGCGTGATGGACAACGTAGGTGACATTCAGGGTGCAATCCAGAAAGGCGGTCTGACCGACGACGCGCGTCCGACCATCAACGGTACCGCCCAGCCGGGCAGCATCGTTACGCTGCTGGTTGATGGCAAAGCTGTGGGCAGCACCCAGGCCGATGGCGCCGGGAACTGGTCATTTACGCCGGACAGCGATTTGGCGGATGGTGTGCGCAACATCACCGCTACCGCCACTAACGCGGCCGGTAATATCAGTCCGGAAACCGGGGCGTATCCAATTGATATCGATACCTCCGCGCCAGAAGCCAGCAAAGGTAATCAGCTGATTGACGACGTTGGCCTGGTGCAGGGTCCGATTAACAGCGGCGACATCACCGATGACGCGACGCCCACCTTTAAAGGTAAAACCGAGCCGGGCGCGACGGTAATCGTGCGCGATAACGGTAATGAACTGGGTCGCGCGGTAGCTGATAAAGACGGTAACTGGAGCTTCACGCCGGATCAGCCGCTGGCGGATGGCGACCACAGCTTTACCGTTCAGCCGGTGGATAAGGCCGGTAACAAAGGGCCGGAAACTGACGCCATTGACTTCACCGTAGACACCTCCAAAGTGGTGATTGCTATCACTCAGGTGTATGACGATGCGGGCAGCATTACCGGTAATCTCACGTCCGGTCAGGTGACAGATGACACCACGCCGACCCTGAAAGGCACCGCAACCGGCAACGCGCTGGTGAAAATTTACGACAATGGCCAGCTGATTGGCAGCACGGTGGCAGCCAAAGACGGCAGCTGGAGCTTTACGCCTGGCGTTGCGCTGAGCGAAGGGCCGCACAGCCTGACGGCGACCGCCACCACGCCGGCACACGGCGAGAGTGAGGCCACAGCCGCCTTCGATATCACTATTGATATCACGGCGCCGAACAACGCTGGCATCGAGGATGTCCGTGATGACGTGGGTACGGAACAGGGCACCGTGGACAACGGCGGCGCGACTGACGATACCACGCCAACGCTGACTGGCGGCGGTAAACCGGGCGACGTGGTAACCATTATCGATAACGGTGAAACCATCGGCAGCGCGGTAATTGGCGAGAATGGCAAGTGGACCTTCACGCCGGAAACTCCGCTCAACGACGGTGAGCACAAATTTGAAACCGTGATCACCGACCCGGCCGGCAACAGCAGTAAGCCGTCGGATCCTTATGTAGTGAATGTGGATACGCAGGCACCGAATAAGCCAGCGATCACTGAAGTGTATGACGATCAGGGCGATCGCCGTGGACCAATCGCTGCAGGCGACACCATTGATGATGCGACACCGACGGTACGCGGTACCGCTGAAGCCGACAGTCTGGTGAATATTTATGACAATGGCGTGCTGATAGGCTCAACCCGCACTGACGGCAAAGGCAACTGGAGCTTCGAGCCACCGTTACCGCTGGCCAACGGTGCCCATGCGCTGACAGCGGAAGCGGTAGATGCCGCTGGTAACGTCAGCGAGTCGTCAGACAAGTTTGAGTTTGGCCTGATCAGCGGCGGTGTGCCGAATGCGCCGGCGATTACCAGCGTAATGGATAACGTAGGAGACATTCAGGGCCTGGTGCAGAAGGGAAGCGTCACCGACGATGCACGACCAACCATTAACGGTACCGCACAGCCGAACAGCCTCGTTACGCTTTATGCAGACGGCATTAAGCTGGGCACGGTAACGGCTGACGCCAACGGTAACTGGAGCTATACGCCAGCCAGCGACCTGCGTGATGGCGTGCATAACATCAGCGCGACTTCCACCAATGCTGCCGGCAACGTCAGCCCGGAAACCGGCGTCTATCCGATTGAAGTGGATACCACGGCGCCAGGCAACATCATCAATCCGGTACTGACCGATGATGTCGGCCAGGTACAGGGGCCGATTCGCAGCGGCGAGACCACCGACGATGCCACGCCGACCTTTAGCGGTAAAACTGAGCCGGGCGCTACGGTAATCGTGCGCGACAATGGCAAAGAGCTGGGCAGAGCGGTCGCCGATGACAGCGGTAACTGGACGTTTACCCCGGGCACGCCGCTGGCGGATGGCAAGCACAGCTTCACCGCGCAGCCGGTCGATCTCGCCGGTAATCAGGGCCCCATTGGCGGGGCGATTGACTTTACCGTCGACACTTCTGCGGTGGTGGTAGCGCTGACCCGCGTGGAAGACAACGCTGGCAGTGTCACAGGCGATCTGAGTTCCGGTCAGGCCACCGATGACACCACGCCAACGCTGTACGGCACCGCGACGCCGAACGCGCTGGTGAAAATTTATGACAACGGCAAGCTGATTGGTCAGGTAAGCGCTAACGCGCAGGGCCAGTGGAACTTCACGCCGGGCACAGCGCTCAGCGAAGGTTCGCACGCCCTGACCGTGACGGCGACCACTGAAGCACACGGCGAAAGTGAGCCAACCAGTCAGTTCGATCTGCTGATTGACCTCACCGCGCCGAACAAGGGCGTGATTGACTCCGTCAGCGACGACGTCGGCACGGTTCAGGGGCCAATTGACAAAGGCGGCTATACCGATGACACCACGCCAACTCTGTCCGGCCGCGGTACGCCAGGTGATAAGGTCACCATCATCGATAACGGTACACCGATTGGTGAAGCCACCGTTGGCAACGACGGGCGCTGGAGCTTTACCCCGACTACGCCGCTTAACGATGGTACGCACAACTTCACCGTGGTGATGACCGATCCGGTGGGCAACAGTTCGGCACCGTCTGACATCTGGCCGGTGATTGTCGATACCCAGGCGCCGAATCCGGTAGTGCTCACCAGCATCATGGATAACGCTGGCAGCGTGACCGGTGAGATTAAGCGCGACGGCGTGACCGATGATAAGCGGCCAACGCTGAATGGTATCGCCGAGCGTGACAGCCTGGTGACCATTTACATTGGTGAAGATGCAGTAGGCTCGGTGAAAGCTGATGCCAGCGGCAACTGGAGCTTTACCCCGGGCAGCGATCTGGCTGACGGACGCTATGAGTTTACCGTCACCGCCACTGACGCGGCCGGTAACACCAGCTATCCAACCCAGCCGTGGGCGATAACCGTTGATACCGTGGCGCCGAACCTGCCAGCGATTGTCCGCGTCTACGATGACGCCGGCAGCATCACCGGTGATGTGCTGAACAACGGTATTACCGATGACAAGCGGCCGACTATCAGCGGCACCGCCGAGGTCAACAGTATCGTTACCGTATACATCGACGGCACGCCTGCCGGTACCGTACGCACCGATGGCAGCGGCAACTGGAGCTTTACCCCGGGCAGCGATCTGGCCGATGGCCTGCACCGCATTACCGCCACCGCTACCGATACCGCGGGCAACATCAGCGGCCAGACCGCGGCGTGGAACATTACCGTAGACACCGTGGCACCGAACGCACCGGTAATTGTCACCATTGAAGATGATATCGGCAGCATTAAGGGCAACATCGATAAAAATGGCTTCACTGACGACAAGCGGCCAACCATCAACGGCACCGCCGAGGTCAACAGTCTGGTAACCATCTACATCGACGGCAAAGTGGTGGGCAGCACCCGCGCCAATGGCAGCGGTAACTGGAGCTTTATCCCGGCCAGTGACCTGTCGGACGGACTGCACCACATCAGTGCCAAAGCCAGCGATAGCGCTGGCAACAGCAGCGGTGAGGCTGTGACGTGGGATATTACCGTTGATACGGTCATCAGCACGCCCACCATTGACACGGTGTATGACAACGCTGGCAGCAAAACCGGTAACGTGGGCAAAGGGAGTAGAACTGATGACACTACGCCGACCTTATCCGGTAAGGCTGAAGCAGGCAGCGTGGTGACTATTTATGATGGCAGCACCAAACTGGGCTCAGTGAACGCAGGAATAGATGGTACCTGGACGTTTACTCCGTCCCCTGCACTGGCTAACGGTGCTCATCAGTTTAATGTACAGGCTACAGATAATGCGGGTAATACAGCCAAATCAGAAAGCTGGAATATTGCAATAGGTCCTGATGTTACATTAAAAAAAGGTTCCGAAAAGTTCATGTATAGTGATAAATACTTCTTATCCGGAACAACGCTTTCGAGTGGTTTGAAAATAACCACTAAACCTGGAGAATACTTTTTTATATACGATACCTATAGCGTTCCTGGGGGGGTATTTAAATTGGACTCCAATGTTTCATCGGCCTTACATTTCGGTGCGACAACTGATATTCATTTTGCTACTTTAGGTTGGGGTTCAACAAATGTTTCCAGCAGCCCTTTATTCATCAAGGTTTATGATATAGATGGTAAATTAATACATACTCAACAAATACAAAGTAGTGTTTTTATGGAGTATGTTCAATTCGATTATGTCGCTCCTGAGGGTGTTTATATCAGCCATGTTGAGCTCTCAACTAAGGATTCGGGTGGGTTATATATTGATGATGTTAAATGGGGGAATGATATTTCCAAAGTGTCAAATAGTTCTGTTGATGTTTTGAATTATGATGATATCACGCCAATACACGACGAAAATTCTCTTATTAACGCTATTAATGATAATGATGGTTTAGTTCTTAGTGTCCAGAATTTCGAAAGTTTAAATGATATTAGGCTGAACGAAGTTTTCTCTTCTATAGGTGAGAATGGACTGGAAAATATTAAATATGAACAGCTCATATTAGAAGCATCTCAGGAAGAAACGATCACTTTAAATGATCTGCTCAAAGACGGCACCGATCTCGGCGACTGGTCGCAGGTCGCGGGCACGATTACTCAGGGCGGTCAGGTCTACGATGTCTATCGTCACAGCGGAGTGGAAGGTGAATTGCTGGTGCAGCAGGGGGTAAAAGTCGAACTGGATAATCATTAGTCAGCCGTGGCTTTTTTAACCTGTTAACCATCAATACTAATCGGGTGCCCTTGTGGGCACCCGTGGAGGAGTTATGAAAACTTTCAGCCTTACCCTGCTGGCCGCACTGCTGGCCGGTTCCGTCACCCTCAGCCATAGCGCGCTGGCAGCAAAACCGTTCGGCGAACTGTATCAGCCCGTAAGCGGCGTACCGGCATCGCAGACCCAGGTGGTGTACTACCGCACCCTCGCGCAAACCGGCAACGATGCGGCGCACGTGTATGTCGATGGCGAATTCCAGACCGCGCTGCTGCCGGGCGGTTTCAGCGTCTTCTGCCTCAAGCCGGGCAGCCACTCGCTGGATAACTACATGAAAGACGCGCCGCGCTACAGCGGCAAGCGCGCTCAGGCGTGGCGCGACAACTTTGCCGGCAGCACTACCTACTTTGTGCGCCTCGGCAACGTCACCACTGGCCAGCCGCAGGTGGTCAGCCGCCAGCAGGCGGAGCGGGAACTCAACGGAGCGCAGCAGCAGATCCACGCGCTGTCGCGCGCATCATCGGTCGTGAAATGTGACAACCTGGCGCCGCGCAGCTACAAAGACTACGTGCTGGCCGGTGACGTGCTGTTTAACTTTGGCAAATCGTCCATTGGCGATATCTCCGCCGCCGGCCGCCGCGCGGTCGGTGCGCTGATTGCCGAGCTGCAGCGCGATCGCGCCGAGCTGAAAAGCCTCGAAGTGATTGGTCACACCGACCCGATTGGTAACGCCAGCGCCAACCGCCAGCTCGGTCAGCAGCGCGCTGCTACGGTACGCCAGATGTTGATTGACGGCGGCCTGCCGGCCACGGTGATCCGCGCCAGCAGCGCGGGCAGCAGTGAACCGGTGGTGGAGTATTGTGAAGGGTCGCGCGCCGCACAGATTGCCTGTAACGCGCCGAATCGCCGGGTCGTCGTACGGGTGGCGCTGAACCAACAGCCGTAAGCGTCAGGAATTTCCCTAAGCCATGTTGTAGTTGTTCTGTTATTGCAGTCTTTTGCCCCTCGGTCCGAGGGGCTTTTTTACTGGTTATTCCTCTTCCTCGTCGCGCAGCGGCACAATCAGCATATCGATATGCACGGTATTGATCAGCTGGCGCGCTGACGACATCAGCTTGCTCCAGAAATCCTGATGATGGCCGCACACCACCAAATCGACATCGTATTTTTTAATCGCGTCCACCAGCACCTGGCCGAGATCGCCGCTGCCGCTCAGGGTTTCGCTAATCGGGTAACCGGCGTTGGTGGAGAGCTCGCGCAGCGCGGTGTGTGTCTCTTCCGAAATACGCTTCTGCATGTCGCCGAGGTTGACGTCAATCAGCCCGGTGTAGAGATCTGAATAGTTCACATCAACGTGAATCAGCGAGATTTTTGCATCGTAAGGACGGGCCAGTGATACCGCTTTATCAACCAGTAACTGGCTTTCCGGGGAAAGGTCTACTGCAATCAGGATGTGTTTATAAGCCATGATAAAACTCCTTTCTCAAGATTCTGGGGCAACCCGAATTTGTGCCGTTCGGCTGGCGTAATCCTTTGCGCGTAACGGCGATGAAGCGCCACCAACCACAATGTCAGCCACGCAGGCGAATAATTGTTATATCCCGAGTATAGCCAGAGTAGGTAGCAAATGCTGCAAACCGAAGCCCGGCTGTGAGTCAGATCATGGGTTATCGCTTTTTTCGCTCGCGCTGAACGAAAATCATCGCTGGAAAAAATTTAAACAGATCTCCTACACTGAAAATGAGGGCCACTCCCGTCCGGGTAGCGCGCTCAGGTCCGCATAACAACAATGCAATTCGATTCATCTGTGGCTGGCTTATTTCCCGTGGGGCGTCTGCAGCTTTTCCCCGCTGCAGGTAACGTCATTGCGGCTCCAGCCGGGAGGGGAACATGATCAGCACTATCGCGCTTTTTTGGGCTCTGTGTGTGGTTTGTCTGGTGAATATGGCGCGCTACTTCTCATCGTTGCGCTCACTGCTGGCGGTGCTGCGCGGGTGCGATCCGTTGCTGTATCAGTATGTTGATGGTGCCGGTTTCTTTACGTCCCACGGTCAGCCGAGCAAGCAGGTGCGGCTGGTGCGCTATATCTGGGAGAAACGCTATCGCGATCATCACGACGATGAATTTATTCGTCGTTGCGAGCGGGTGCGCGGTCAGTTTGTTCTGACCAGCGGGCTGTGTTTTCTGGTGGTGGTGAGCCTGATCGCCTTAGCGATTTGGCACTGAGAAGGGGAGCGGGTTCTGTCGCGGCGCGCTGTGTTGTATTCGCAACGCACCACGACATAACCGTGCAACGCTGAAGCATTAAATCAGCTTCAGCGCAATCCAGTACAGCGAGCCAGACAGCAAAATACACACCGGCAGGGTGAATACCCAGGCCATCGCGATATTTTTGATGGTGCGGCTTTGCAGACCGCCGCCATCTACCAGCATGGTACCGGCAACCGACGATGACAGAATGTGCGTGGTCGAAACCGGCATCCCGGTGTAGCTGGCGATACCAATCGACACCGCCGCCGTTACCTGGGCCGACATGCCCTGCGCATACGTCATGCCTTTTTTACCAATCTTCTCGCCGATGGTGGTCGCCACGCGGCGCCAGCCAATCATGGTACCAATGCCGAGCGCCAGCGCGACCGCCACGATAATCCAGACCGGCGCATACTCAATGGTGCCGAGCAGATCGCCTTTCAGCTTATTGAGGAAGCGCTTATCGTCGGCGCTGGTCTCCGGCAGCTTAGCGGCTTTGTCCGCGGTGTCGGAGATGCATAGCAGCAGACGACGCATCTGACCGCGCTGGTCAGGCGTGAGATCGCTGTAGCTCTGCAGATTACCCAGCAGACCCTGCGCACGGTTAATCGCATCAAGCGCACGGGAGCTATCACAATGGAACTCCTGCGGGCCGCCGAGCGACTCTTCCGGCGTCGGCACCGCCGGTGGCGCCATCTGCACGATGTGCGTCAGCGACTGGCCGTGCTGCTGGTAATACTGCTCCAGATGGTTCACCGCGTCGCGCGTACGGGTGATGTCATAACCGGAGGCATTCATATTCACCACAAAGCCCGCCGGCGCGACGCCAATCAGAACCAGCATAATCAGGCCGATGCCTTTCTGACCGTCGTTGGCACCGTGCGAATAGCTCACGCCAATGGCGGAGACAATCAGCGCGATACGCGTCCAGAACGGCGGCTTTTTCTTGCCATCGATCTTCTCGCGGTCAGCAGGCGTCATGTGGATGCGAGCCCGTTTTTTGGTGCTGCTCCAGTAGCGACGCAGCAGGAAAATCAGGCCACCCGCAATGATCAGACCAACAATCGGCGACAGAATCAGGGAGAGGAAAATATTGATGACTTTTGGCAGGTTCAGCGCATCCACCACCGACGTGCCGGTCATCAGCGCATTGGTGAGACCAATACCGATGATGGCGCCGATCAGCGTGTGCGAACTGGACGCCGGTAAGCCGAGATACCAGGTACCGAGGTTCCAGATAATCGCCGCCAGCAACATGGAGAACACCATGGCGAGCCCATGCGCCGAACCGACATTCAACAGCAAATCGGTTGGCAGCATATGCACGATGGCATAAGCCACGCTCAAACCGCCGAGCAGCACACCTAAGAAGTTGAACACACCGGCCATCACAACCGCCAGTTGCGCCCGCATCGCACGGGTGTAAATGACTGTAGCGACCGCGTTGGCAGTGTCGTGAAAGCCGTTGATTGCTTCGTAAAACAACACAAACAGCAGAGCAAGAACCAATAACAGGCCGGTGCTTAGGTCAAGACCAGCAAACAGATGTAGCATAAACGTTACGCCATTTTGGAGGACATGAACGCGGCGCATTATCTGCGACAACGTGCGCTATGGGAAAGAAAAATATAGCTCTTTTTTGTCTTAAATTTGTCATCCGGCAGGTAATTAAGGACAAAAAGACCGGAAAATGAGCAAGTTACAATATGACACATTTACGGCTTTTTTTTGACGCTGGCGCGAAAAGCCGCAGATCTCTACAATCAGCGCCTTTCAATCAGGTGGGTTAAGGCCGTGGAAAAATTTGACGTTATCATTATTGGTGCAGGCGCGGCCGGCATGTTCTGCGCGGCACAGGCCGGGCAATTGGGCCGTCGCGTATTGCTGCTGGATAACGGCAAGAAAGCGGGGCGCAAAATCCTGATGTCCGGCGGCGGCCGCTGCAACTTCACCAATCTGTACACCGAACCGGCGGCGTATCTGTCGCACAATCCACATTTCTGTAAATCGGCGCTGGCGCGTTACACCCAGTGGGATTTCATCGATCTGGTTAATCGTCACGGCATCGCCTGGCACGAGAAAACTCTCGGCCAGCTGTTCTGCGATGATTCGGCGCAGCAGATTGTTGATCTGCTGCTGAAGGAGTGTGAAGCCGGCCAGGTGACGCTGCGGCTGCGCAGCGAAGTGCTGAACGTGGCGCGCGACGACGACGGTTATACGCTGCAGCTGAATGGCTCGGCGGTTCGTGCGGACAAGCTGGTGATCGCCAGCGGTGGTCTGTCGATGCCGGGACTGGGGGCAACACCGTTCGGTTATAAGGTGGCGGAACAGTTTGGCCTGCGCGTCCATCAGACGCGCGCCGCGCTGGTACCGTTTACGCTGCATAAGCCGCTGCTGGAGCAGCTGAACACGCTTTCCGGCGTGGCGCTGCCGACCACCATCACCGCTCAGGACGGTACGCTGTTTAAAGAGGCGATGCTGTTTACCCACCGCGGCCTGTCCGGTCCGGCGGTGCTGCAGATCTCCAGCTACTGGCAGCCGGGCGAGTTTGTCACCGTCAACCTGTCGCCGGAGACCGCGCTGGACGATTTTATCGACGTGCAGCGCGCGGCGCATCCCAACCTCAGCCTGAAAAACAGCCTGGCGAAGATCCTGCCGAAGCGGCTGGTGGAAGTGTTGCAGGAGCTGCAGCAGATTCCGGACGTGACGCTGAAGCAGCTCAACAGCAAGCAGCAGAGCGAGCTGGTGACCACGCTGCACCAGTGGCGCGTGCAGCCAAACGGCACCGAAGGCTATCGCACCGCCGAGGTGACGCTGGGCGGCGTGGATACTTCGCAGCTGTCGTCTAAGACCATGGAAGCACGCGATGTGCCGGGGCTCTATTTCATTGGCGAAGTGGTGGACGTGACGGGCTGGCTCGGTGGCTATAATTTCCAGTGGGCGTGGAGCTCAGCGTGGGCGTGCGCGCAGGCGGTTTAATTTTTTAATAGTCGAGTGGTTTTTCCTTCACCCTAACCCTCTCCC
>NZ_SDFT01000079.1:0-19853 GCF_004916815.1 Pantoea sp. R102 | reverse complement strand
AAAAGACCGCCGGCGTGCTGCTGCTGACCGCGACGCCGGAACAGCTCGGCATGGAGAGCCACTTTGCCCGCCTGCGTCTGCTGGACCCGAATCGTTTCCACGATTTCGCGCAGTTCGTGGCCGAACAGCAGCACTACCGCCCGGTGGCTGACGCCGTCAGTACGCTGCTGGCCGATCACGCCATCAGCAAAGAGGAGATGAACCTGATCAACGACCTGGTCGGCGAGCAGGACATCGAGCCGCTGCTGCAGGTGGCGAACAGCGATCGCGACGGCAAAGACGACGCGCGCAAAGAGCTGATTTCGATGCTGATGGATCGCCACGGCACCAGCCGCGTGCTGTTCCGTAACACGCGTAACGGCGTGAAGGGTTTCCCGAAACGCGAAATGCATCAGATTCGCCTGCCGCTGCCGGCGCAGTATCAGACGGCGATTAAAGTCTCCGGCATTATGGCGGCGCGCAAAACGGCGGAAGAGCGCGCGCGCGACATGCTGTATCCCGAGCAGATTTATCAGGAATTTGAAGGCGACAGCGGCACCTGGTGGAACTTCGACCCGCGCGTTGAGTGGCTGATGGGCTACCTCACCAGCAACCGTAAAGAGAAAGTGCTGGTGATTTGCGCCAAAGCGGCCACTGCGCTGCAGCTGGAGCAGGTGCTGCGCGAGCGTGAAGGCATCCGCGCCGCGGTGTTCCATGAAGGGCTATCGATTATCGAACGCGACCGCGCGGCCGCCTTCTTCGCTTCGCAGGAAGATGGCGCCCAGGTGCTGCTGTGTTCGGAGATCGGCTCGGAAGGGCGTAACTTCCAGTTCGCCAGCCGGCTGGTGATGTTCGATTTACCGTTTAACCCGGATCTGCTCGAGCAGCGTATCGGCCGTCTCGATCGTATCGGCCAGCTGCATGACATCCAGATTCTGGTGCCATGGCTGGAGAAAACCGCCCAGGCGGTGCTGCTGCGCTGGTACCACGAAGGGCTGGACGCGTTTGAGCACACCTGCCCGACCGGCCGCACCATCTACGACAGCGCCTACCCGCAGCTGATTGAGTATCTGGCCGCGCCGGACAACCCGCAGGGGCTGGACGACTTTATCGCCCAGAGCCGCAAACAGCATGATACGCTGAAGGCGCAGCTGGAGCAGGGGCGCGACCGTCTGCTGGAGCTGAACTCAAACGGCGGCGAAGCCGCGCAGGCGCTGGCCGATGCCATCGGCGAGCAGGATAACGACACCGAGCTGGTGAACTTTGCGCTCAACCTGTTTGATATCGTCGGGATCAACCAGGAAGATCGCAGCGATAACCTGATCGTCCTGACGCCGTCGGACCACATGCTGGTGCCGGATTTCCCCGGCCTGCCGGAAGATGGCTGCACCGTAACCTTTAACCGTAACCAGGCGCTGTCACGCGAAGATACCCAGTTCATTACCTGGGAACATCCGCTGATTCGCAACGGTCTCGACCTGATTCTCTCCGGCGATACCGGCAGCTGTGCGCTGTCGCTGCTGAAGAACAAGGCGCTGCCGGTGGGCACGCTGCTGGTAGAGATGATCTATGTGGTCGAAGCACAGGCGCCGAAGCACCTGCAGCTTACCCGCTTCCTGCCGCCCACGCCGGTCCGCCTGCTGATGGATCGCGCCGGAAATAACCTCGCCGGCAAGGTGGAGTTCGAAAGCTTTAACCGTCAGCTCAACGCAGTCAACCGCCATACCGGCAGCAAGCTGGTGAACGCGGTGCAGCAGGATGTGCATCACATCCTGACGCAGGCGGAAAAAGTCATCGTGCCGGAAGCGCAGGCGCTAATTGCGGCGGCCAAAGCCGAAGCCGATGAGAAGCTGAGCGCCGAGCTGTCGCGCCTTGAAGCGCTGAAAGCGGTCAACCCCAACATCCGTGATGATGAGGTTGATGCGCTGGAGAGCAACCGCGAGCAGGTGCTGGCCAGCCTCGGTGAAGCCGGCTGGCGGCTGGATGCGCTGCGTCTGATCGTTGTGACACACCAATAATCGCTGAGGCCGCGCTGAATCATGCTGATGGAACCCTACAATCCGCCGCTCGACCCCTGGCTGCATATTCTGTATCAGGACGAGCACATCATGGTGGTTAACAAGCCGAGCGGTTTGCTGTCGGTGCCTGGCCGCCTTGAGGAGCACAAGGACAGCGTGATGACGCGCATCCAGCGTGATTTTCCGCAGGCGGAGTCGGTGCACCGGCTCGATATGGCCACCAGCGGTGTGATTGTGGTGGCGCTGACCAAGGCGGCTGAGCGCGAGCTGAAGCGGCAGTTTCGCGAGCGCGAGCCCGCGAAGCAGTACGTGGCGCGCGTCTGGGGACATCCGGCAGCGGAACAGGGCATGATCGATCTGCCGCTGATTTGCGACTGGCCTAACCGGCCGAAGCAGATGGTGAGTGTGGAGCTGGGTAAGCCGGCGCAGACGGAGTATCAGGTGCTGGCGTATGACGCCGATAACAGCGCGCGGGTGCAGCTGAAGCCGATCACCGGCCGTTCCCACCAGTTGCGCGTGCATCTGCTGGCGCTGGGGCATCCGATTCTCGGCGATCGCTTCTATGCCCATCCCGAGGCGTTAGCCATGGCGCCACGCCTGCAGCTGCACGCCGAATCGCTGACCATTACCCATCCGGCGTTTGGCAACAGCATGACGTTTCGCCAGCCGGCCGATTTTTAAGGGGCCGCAGCCCCTTATTTAAAGCCCTTCTCTTTGCGAATCAGGTCGTACGCGGCCTGAATCTCCTGCGCTTTCTGCTTCGCCATCTCCATCATCTCCGGCGGCAGACCTTTCGCCACCAGCTTATCCGGATGGTGCTCGGCCATCAGCTTGCGGTAGGCGCGCTTGATGGTGGTGCTGTCGTCGCTGCTTTTCACCCCCAGCACGCTGCAGGCATCTTCCAGCGTCGGGCCACGTTTCGCCTGCTGATAAGCGCCGCCGCCGTACGAGGAACCGCCACCAAACTGCTGACCGCCCTCCATCATGCGCAGGAACTGATCGAACTGCGCGCGGGAAATCCCCAGCTCTTCCGCGATGACGTACAGCACCTGACGCTCGTTGGGATGCAGCGAACCATCAGCAAACGCCGCCTGGATTTGAATTTCCAGAAACATCCGAATCAGATCGAAACGGCCAAAGCAGGCGCTGCGCAGCTCGCGCAGTTTGTTACGTAACGGATATTCGCTCTGTTTACCTTCACGAAACGCACGCTGCGCCGCAGTACGCGCCTCGCCATGCAGCTGCATGCGATCCATAAATAAAGAGGCAATCTGGATATCCGCTTCGGTGACGCGCCCTTTTGACTTGGTCAGATGGCCCATCACCTGGAACGTGGTGCTGAAGAACAGCGTCTGACGCGCCTGATTGTTGGCGAAGTAGCCCTGTCCTTTTACGCTGCGCACTTTGTCAAACAGATGACCAATGATCAGACCCAGTACGATGCCCCAAAAGCCTGCTCCGGAAAGTAAGCCGAGAGCCAGACCAATAACTTTTCCCCAGTAGCGCATAAACTCCTCAATTCGCCATGCTTGCGGCTGAAAATTGCATTATCATACCTGTCATTTATCTCCGCGCCTAACGGCAACGCAGGCAGAGCAGGATTAACACTGGCGCAACGCCGGGCGGTACGTTAGTCTCTGTCCGGATTGTCGGCATGATGCCAGTTTTCATGGAATTATCGAAACCGCGTATGAAAAAACGTATACCTACCCTGCTGGCTACCATGATTGGTGCAGCGCTTTATAGTCAGCATGCACTGGCCGACGATCTGATGTCACAGTGTATGCTGGGCGTGCCGAGCTACAACCGTCCGCTGGTCAGTGGCGACGCGAATTCGCTGCCGGTAACCATCAACTCTGACTCAGCAAAAGGGAACTATCCGAACGACGCGGTGTTCACCGGCAATGTTGATGTGCAGCAGGGGAACAGCCGTCTGGTTGCCGACGAGATGCAGTTGCATCAGCGTCAGCAGGACGGACAAACGACGCCGGTGCGTACCGTCGATGCGCTGGGTAATGTGCACTATGACGACAACCAGGTCATCCTGAAAGGTCCGAAAGCCTGGTCCAATCTGAACACCAAAGACACCAACGTGTGGAACGGTAATTATCAGATGGTCGGCCGTCAGGGTCGCGGTGATGCTGACCAGATGAAACTGCGCGGTAATAACCGCTATACCATTCTGGAAAACGGCAGCTTTACCTCCTGTCTGCCGGGTTCCAACAGCTGGAGCGTGGTCGGTTCGGAAGTGATTCAGGACCGTGAAGAAGAAGTGGCGGAGATCTGGAATGCGCGCTTCAAACTCGGCAACGTGCCGGTGTTTTACAGCCCGTATCTGCAACTGCCGATTGGCGACCGCCGCCGCTCCGGCTTCCTGATCCCCAACGCGAAATACGGCAGCAACAACGGCTTCGAATTCATGCTGCCGTACTACTGGAACATCGCGCCTCAGGCCGATGCCATCATTACGCCGCACTACATGAGCAAGCGCGGTCTGCAGTTGCAGAACGAGTTCCGCTACCTGACGCAGTTTGGTGCCGGCCTGTTAGAGCTGGACTATCTGCCGTCTGACAATCAGTACAACAAAGACAAAGCCGCGCGACCGTCGGTGCAGAACGACAGCAACGACGACCGCTGGCTGTTCTACTGGCGTCACTCCGGCGTCTACGATCAGCACTGGCGCTTCAACGCGGACTACACCAAAGTCAGCGATCCTTATTACTTCAACGACCTGGATTCGAAGTACTACAGCTCGACTGACGGCTACGCCACGCAGAAATTCAGCGTAGGCTACGCTGACACCAACTGGGATGCGACGCTGTCCAGCAAAGACTTCCAGGTGTTTGGTAATACCAGCAGCCAGAACGTGTACCGGGCCATGCCGCAGCTGGATGTCAATCTGTACCAGAACGATATCGGGCCGTTTGACGGTCGCATCTATGCGCAGGCGGTGAAGTTCACTAACGTCAGTAACCGAATGCCGGAAGCGACACGTTTGCACATCGAGCCAACGCTCAACCTGCCGCTGTCCAACGGCTGGGCCAGCCTGGATACCGAGGCAAAGCTGCTGGCGACGCATTACCAGCAGGATAACGTTAACTACTACAACGAAAATATCGATACCACCCGCACCAATCAGCTGAAAGAGTCGGTCAACCGCACCCTGCCGCAGTTCAAGGTAGATGGTCGCCTGGTATTTGACCGCAATATGGACTGGGCCGAAGGCTACACCCAGACGCTGGAACCGCGCGTGCAGTACCTGTATATCCCGTACCGCAACCAGAGCAACATCTATCCGTACGACTCCACGCTGCTGCAGACCGACTACACCGGCCTGTTCCGCGATCGCACCTACAGCGGCCTCGATCGTATCGCTTCGTCTAACGAAGTGGCGACCGGCGTGACCACGCGTATTTATGATAACGATCTGGTTGAACGTTTTAACGTTTCCGTGGGTCAAATCTACTCGTTTACCCCGTCTCGTACCGGCGTAAACCAGACGAATAAAGAAGATGATACCGGTAGCCTGGTGTGGGCGGGTGATACTTACTGGAAAGTCAGCGATCGCTGGGGCGTGCGCGGTGGCTTGCAATACGATACGCGGCTGGACAACGTTTCCCAGGGCAATGCCATTGTGGAATACCGTCGTGATGCCGACCGTATGGTGCAGCTGAGCTACCGCTACAGCAGCCCGGAGTATGTGGCGCAGGCGTTGAATAACCCCAGCTATGTCACTAATCCGATCTACAAAAATGGTATCTCGCAGGTGGGCGCCACGGCCAGCTGGCCGATTGCCGATGCCTGGTCGCTGGTGGGGGGTTACTACTATGACACCCGCAACAGCCGTCCGGCCGAGCAGTTAGTCGGTCTGCAGTACAGCTCCTGCTGCTACGCCATTCGTCTGGGTTACGAACGCAAGATCAACGGTTGGGAAAACAACGACAGCAAGTATGACAACCAAATCTCATTCAACATTGAGCTGCGTGGTCTGAGTTCTAACTATGGCTTAGGCACCAATGAAATGCTGCGTCAGGGCATCATCCCTTATCAGCGCGCTTTCTGATGTTGTGATATTTGACAGGCTATCCCGCAGTGCGGAAACAACAATGGATAAAGTATGAAGAACTGGAGAATGCTGATTCTTGGTGTGGCGATCACCGCTAACACTGCGTTCGCAGCCCCACAGATGGTCGATAAAGTTGCCGCAGTCGTGAACAACGGCGTGGTGCTGGAAAGTGACGTAGACAACATGCTGCGCACGGTGAAGTCACAGGCGCAGCAGGCTGGTCAGCAGCTGCCGGATGACAAAACCCTGCGTCATCAGATCCTTGAACGCCAGGTCATGGACGCCATCATTCTGCAGATGGGCGAAAAAGCCGGTCTGCAGGTGAGCGATCAGCAACTGGATCAGGCGATCCAGAACATCGCCGCGCAGAATCGCATGAGCGTTGATCAGCTGCGCAGCCGTCTGGCCTATGACGGGATGAACTACAACGATTATCGCGCACAGATCCGCAAAGAGATGCTGATCTCTGAAGTGCGTAACAATGAAGTGCGCCGTCGCGTCACCATTCTGCCGCAGGAAGTGGATACGCTGGCTAAGCAGATTGGCTCGCAGAATACCCAGGGCACCGAACTTAACATCAGTCAGATTCTGCTGCCGCTGCCGGAAAATCCCACTCAGCAGCAGGTTGATGACCAGGAAGCGCTGGCGCGTCAGCTGGTGGGCGAACTGAAAGGCGGTGCCGATTTCGGTAAACTGGCCGTGACCTACTCTGCCGATCCGCAGGCGCTGAAAGGCGGCAACATGGGCTGGGGCAAAATTGAAGAGCTGCCAACGCTGTTCTCGCAGGCGCTGAGCAGCGCGAAGAAAGGCGACATCGTCGGCCCAATCCGCTCCGGCGTTGGCTTCCATATCCTGAAAGTGAACGACCTGCGCGGTGAGAGCAAAAACATCTCGGTTACCGAGGTGCATGCCCGCCACATTCTGCTGAAGCCGTCACCGATCCTTACCGACGATCAGGCACGTCAGAAGATTGAACAGATCGCCGCAGACATCAAGAGTGGCAAAACCACCTTCGCCGCTGCCGCGAAACAGTTCTCCGACGATCCGGGTTCCGCGAACCAGGGCGGCGACCTCGGCTGGGCGTCACCGGAAATCTACGATCCGGCGTTCCGTGATGCGCTGCTGAAGCTGCAGAAAGGCCAGGTCAGTGCGCCGGTGCACTCCTCCTTCGGCTGGCACCTGATTCAGCTGCTGGATACCCGCCAGGTGGATAAAACCGATGCCGCGCAGAAAGAGCGCGCGTACCGTCTGCTGTTCAACCGTAAGTTTGCCGAAGAAGCGCAAACCTGGATGCAGGAACAGCGCGCCAGTGCTTACGTGAAGATTCTGGATGGCAATGGTCAGTAATTATCGTGTGGCGATCACGCCCGGCGAACCCGCCGGGATTGGTCCCGATCTCGCCGTTGCGCTGGCTCAGCGTGACTGGCCGGTTGAGCTGGTGGTGTGCGCAGATGGCGACGTGCTGCGCCAGCGCGCGGCTCAACTGGGTTTGCCGCTGACGCTGCGTGACTATCAGCCCGGCGTGGCACCGCAGCCGCAGCAGGCCGGTACGCTGACGCTGCTGCCCATCGCGACGGCGCAGCCGGTGACTGCCGGCGAACTGACGGTCGCCAACGGTCATTACGTACTGGAGACGCTGGCCCGCGCCTGCGACGGCTGCCTCAGCGGCGAGTTTGCCGCGCTGGTGACCGGTCCGGTACACAAAGGCGTGATCAATGACGCCGGCATCCCCTTCACCGGCCACACCGAGTTCTTTGCTGAGCGCGCCGGTGGCGATCGCGTGGTGATGATGCTGGCGACCGAAGCGTTGCGCGTGGCGCTGGCCACCACGCATCTGCCGCTGAAAGATGTCGCGGACGCCATCACCCGTGACAGCCTGCATGAAGTGATCACCATTCTGCATCAGGATTTGCAGCGTAAGTTTGGCATTCCGCAGCCGCATATTTTTGTCTGCGGCCTCAACCCGCATGCTGGCGAAAGCGGTCATATGGGCCGTGAAGAGATCGATACCATCATCCCGGCGCTCGACGAACTGCGCCAGCAGGGCCTGCAGCTCACCGGTCCGTTACCGGCCGATACGCTGTTTCAGCCGAAATATCTGCAGCACGCTGATGCGGTGCTGGCGATGTATCACGACCAGGGCCTGCCGGTGCTAAAATTTCAGGGATTTGGTCGCGCGGTGAATATCACCCTCGGCCTGCCATTTATCCGTACATCTGTTGACCACGGCACCGCGCTGGAACTCGCCGGTCTGGGCAGCGCAGAGCCGGGCAGCTTTATTACGGCGCTTAACCTCGCCATCACTATGATCAAGAGCAGTAATGAATAATCGCGTCCATCAGGGGCACTACGCCCGTAAACGTTTCGGGCAGAACTTCCTGAACGATCAGTACATTATCGACAGCATCGTCTCCGCTATTCATCCGCAAAAGGGTGAAGCCATGGTGGAGATTGGCCCAGGGCTGGGTGCGTTAACCGAGCCGGTGGGCGAGCGTCTTGATGCGCTGACTGTCGTCGAGCTGGACCGCGACCTTGCCGCGCGTTTGCAGACGCACCCGTTCCTCGGTCCTAAGCTGACAATTTATCAGCAGGATGCGATGACCTTCGACTTCTCTGCGCTGTCAAAGGAGCAGGGTCAGCCGTTGCGCGTGTTTGGCAACCTGCCGTACAACATCTCGACGCCGCTGATGTTCCACCTTTTCAGCTATACTGGTTCGATTAAAGATATGCACTTCATGCTGCAGAAAGAGGTGGTTAACCGTCTGGTAGCCGGCCCGGGCAGCAAAGCTTACGGGCGTCTCAGCGTGATGGCGCAATATTATTGTCAGGTGATTCCGGTGCTGGAAGTGCCACCACAATCGTTCACCCCGCCACCGAAAGTGGATTCGGCGGTAGTGCGTCTGGTGCCCTTTACCCAGCCACCGTATCCGGTCAGCGATGTGCGTTTACTGAGCCGTATCACCACCGAAGCGTTTGGTCAGCGACGCAAAACCCTGCGTAACAGCCTGGGACACCTGTTCACGGCCGGTGCGCTGGATGAACTCAACATCGACGCCTCGCTGCGGGCAGAAAATGTCACCGTGGCGCAGTATTGCCAGCTGGCAAACTGGCTGGGCAATCATCAGGCTGAATCTGCGGAGAACTGAGTGCATGAGTGAACTGGCCCGCGTTTGTGTTCAGGTACTGAGTCAGTATGTGGAATCGCAATCCTCTCCCGATGAGGATCGCTACGTGTTCGCCTACACCATCACTATTCGTAATCTCGGGCGCAACAGCGTGCAGCTGCGCAGTCGCTACTGGCTGATCACTAATGGCAACGGGCGCGAGACCGAAGTGCAGGGTGAAGGCGTGGTCGGTGAGCAGCCGCATATCGCGCCCGGCAATGAGTTTCAGTACACCAGCGGTGCGGTTCTGGAAACGCCGATGGGCACCATGCAGGGACACTATGTGATGATCGACGAAGAGGGCGAGACCTTCCACGTGGAGATTCCGGTGTTCCGCCTCGCGGTGCAAACCCACATTCACTAATTCCTCCTCCGCCCGGCCCGTCCGGGCGGCGCGTTTTCATCGGACTGACTTAATGAGTACATACCTGATTGGCGATATTCACGGCTGTTATGACGAATTACGTGCGCTGCTGGCGCAGGTCAATTTTGATGCGCAACAGGACGAGCTATGGCTGACCGGCGACCTGGTGGCGCGCGGTCCGGGTTCGCTTGAGGTACTGCGCTACGTCAGGTCGCTCGGAGACTGTGTGCGCATGGTGCTGGGCAACCATGACCTGCATTTGCTGGCAGTGTATGCCGGTATCAGCCGTAACAAGCCCAAGGATCGCCTGACGCCCCTGCTGGAAGCGGACGATGCCGACGAGCTGATTAACTGGCTGCGGCGCCAGCCGCTGCTGCAGGTGGATGAAGAGAAAAAGCTGCTGATGGCGCATGCTGGCATTACGCCGCAGTGGGATCTGGAGACGGCACAGCAGTGCGCGCGCGAAGTTGAGGCGGTCTTATCCAGCGACAGCTATCCGCTGTTTCTCGATGCCATGTATGGCGACATGCCGAACAACTGGACACCGGAACTGAGCGGACTGGCGCGCCTGCGTTTCAGCACCAATGCGCTGACGCGCATGCGCTTCTGTTTCCCCAATGGTCAGCTCGATATGATCTGCAAAGAGGCACCCGCCTCAGCGCCGCCGCCGCTGAAACCGTGGTTCCAGGTGCCCGGCAAAATCAGCAGCGATTATACGCAAATCTTTGGTCACTGGGCTTCGCTGGAAGGAAAAGGCACGCCAGAGCATGTGATCGGGCTCGACACCGGCTGCTGCTGGGGCGGAACGCTGACCCTGCTGCACTGGGAGAGCGGCCAGTATTACACCCAGGTCTCGAACCGTGACCAGGCCATGGCGGAAAGCGCGGTGAATGCGCCCTCCCCCCTGAGCGATATGCAGTAAACAAAAAGCCCCGCGACGTTAGCGGGGCTTTTTTTCGGTCGCCATAAATGGCGACCCTACAGCGACAATCTGTACCGAGGCAGCCATCAGCCTGATATCGCACGGGTTTATCGCGTCATAAACAGCAATTGATCCCTGTCTTTACAGGCTGCGCATTCATACGCAACTGGCCACAATCAACGGCGGCGATCCAGAATCTCAAAGCAGTAACTGTGCGAATTCTGCGCATCGGCATCGTGGAACTCACTGAACGTCGACTGCCACTCGTCCGGCTCGTAATCCGGGAACTGGGTGTCGCCTTCCACTTCCGCATCGATATGCGTCAGATAGAGACGATCGGCGCGCGCCAGCATCTGCGCATAAATCCGGCCACCGCCAATCACCATGATCTCTTCTGCCTCACCCGCTGCGGCAATCGCTTCTTCCGGCGACGTCACCCAGGTCACGCCGTCATGGTTGCCGGGCTGGCTGCTGACCACAATATTCAGGCGTCCCGGTAACGGGCGACCAATCGATTCAAAGGTCAGACGGCCCATAATCACCGGTTTGTTCAGCGTGTTGCGCTTGAACCACGCGAGGTCGGCAGGCAGGTGCCATGGCATGGCGTTTTCCATGCCAATAATACGATCTGCTGCCAGTGCCGCGATCAAACTAATCATGTTAAAAGACCTACAGGAAAAAAATTGGCGCAATGATACGTAAAGGTGAAACTTTCGTCGATAGGACGACCGTGCTATTTACGTAAAGCCCGCTTGGCTCGGCGTTTTGTCTGAGCGACAGAGTTTTACTCCGGCTTTGCGGCCGTTAGCGGAAAGAGCCGCCAGAATTCGCGGTGAAGGCGCTACAACTCAGGGTGATGCTCCGCGCTGACCGCGCGCTGTGTAAAGAAAAGCGCACTGTGTCCGCCCCAAAAAAACGGCTCCCGCAGGAGCCGTTGATTTACGCATCAGAAATCGTAGCGCAGGCGCACCAGATTAACGTTACCCAGTGATTTATCGGTACTGGAGGTGATCACGTACTCGTAGTCGACGCGGAAACCGTAGTCGAGCTGCGCGCTGACGCCCACGCCGTTATCGATACGCTTGTAGTTACGTCCATTGACGAACTCCAGGCGATCGCCCATGAAGTACGGCTGGATGCTCTTCACAGCATACTGGCCGATCGGGAATTTATAACCGGCGAAGTATTCAACGCCCCACGCATCATCCGCGAAGTAGTTGTTAACGGTGTTGAGTTTGGTTGGCGAGAAGTTCTGATACCAGCCTGCACCGGCGGACAGCGTCCAGTTGTCCGGCGTCCAGCTCAGCGCGGTGCCGTAGATATTCTGGTCGTAACGCTTGCTGTCACCATTGCCCGGATTGCGGATATCCGCGCGGGTGTAGTTCCACGCGGTGCCCCACGCCAGATCTTTGGTGATGTGATAGTTCACACCCAGCGAACCGCCGCCCTTACGCTTGTAGCGCAGGCCGTTGCCCGGCAGATAGTCGTCATCTTCAAACAGATAAGCGGCATAGACATCCGCATCGCCAAAGGTGTTTTTATACTTCAGCATCTTGCGCGAGCGGTAAGATCCGTCGTAGTCACCATTAATGCCGTTACCCGGTGCCTGGGCCAGCATATCGTAGTCCCAGATATCGGTTTTAGCGCCGACGACATCGTAATAAACGCTGTTCTGCTGGCCAAAATAGAGCTCGCCCAGCGATGCGCTTTTGAAACCGGTATACAGCTGGCGACGCGTGGTGTTATGGGCGCCGTCCGCATAGTGGTTATCCCAGCCCCACCAGGCCGGGAAGTTAACGCCCAGCTCGTAGTAACCCACCCAGCTGACATCGTCAAACAGGTAGTAGTTGGCGCTGAAGCGGAAACGTGAACCGCCGTCGTAGCCGTTACGCTTATACGATTTATCGTTAACCCCGTTCTGATGCAGATACTGCGGACGAATACTGCCGCCCACTTTGAAATCAAGACGGCTAAGCGGATCGCCGGCCTGCGGATCCTGCTTCAGCAGGGTGATTTCCGCCTGACTGGCGAGAGGTGCAGCAACAAGTAACGCAGCCACTGCGCTGAGAGTGAAAGCACGCATTTTCATTTTTATATCCCGTAAAGGTGAGCGCTCTATGATTGAGCAGCGGAATAGTACGGTGCGCTTAGCGGGGAGGTATTTATAATTTTGTGCGGATACGCCTGAATGTAACTGGTTTCGCATCAACTGATAAAAATTATGTCAAATCAATAGATTTGTAACGTATAACCTTATGCAGCACAGGCAAAACAGGCAAAAAAAAACGGCCCGCGCGGGGCCGTTTAGTCACAGAGCAGGCGGTTTAGCCTTTAATCTGCGCGTGCATTTCCTGCACCGAAATCACTTTTTCAGTCGGCTCCGCATTCAGCGCCATCGCGGTAGCAAAACCACCGTTCAGCGTGGTGTCGTAATGCACTTTGTACTGCAGTGCGCTGCGGCGAATCAGTTTCGAATCCTCAATCGCCTGGCGTCCTGCGGTGGTATTGACGATGTAGGTGTACTCACCGTTCTTCAGGCGATCCTGAATGTGCGGACGCCCTTCGTGCACCTTGTTCACCAGGCGCGGATTGATGCCGGCTTCACCCAGCACCACGGCGGTACCGTGCGTCGCATCCAGCTCGAAGCCAAATTTCTGCAGCTTCGCGGCCAGGTCAACAATACGTTTCTTGTCGCCTTCACGCACCGACAGCAACGCACGTCCCTGCTTCTTCATATTGCTCTGCGCGCCCAGCATAGCTTTGCTGAATGCTTCCGCGAAGGTGCGGCCCACGCCCATCACTTCACCGGTCGAACGCATTTCCGGACCAAGAATCGGGTCCACGCCCGGGAATTTGTTGAACGGCAGCACCACTTCTTTCACCGAGTAATACGGCGGAATCACCTCTTCGGTCACGCCCTGTTCAGCCAGGGTTTTGCCAGCCATCACACGCGCAGCCACTTTTGCCAGCGGCACGCCGGTGGCTTTGGAGACAAACGGCACGGTACGCGCGGCACGTGGGTTCACCTCAATCAGGTAAACTTCGTTGTCCTTGACCGCAAACTGCACGTTCATCAGGCCACGTACGTTGAGTTCGAACGCCAGCTTTTCCACCTGCTGGCGCATCACGTTCTGAATCTCAGTGCTCAGGGTGTACGCCGGCAGCGAACAGGCCGAGTCACCGGAGTGCACGCCCGCCTGCTCGATATGTTCCATGATGCCGCCAATCAGCACGCGTTCGCCGTCGCAAATCGCATCGACGTCCACTTCCACCGCGTCATCGAGGAAGCGATCCAGCAGCACTGGCGCATCGTTGGACACGGACACCGCAGTCTGGAAGTAGCGCTTAAGATCCACTTCGTCATAGACGATTTCCATCGCCCGGCCGCCCAGCACATAAGAAGGACGCACCACCAGCGGATAGCCAATCCCTGCGGCTTTCTCTACCGCCTGTTCCAGCGTCGCCACCGTGGCGTTAGCCGGCTGTTTCAGCTTCAGGCGATCCACCGCCTGCTGGAAACGCTCACGGTCTTCCGCGCGGTCAATGGCATCCGGGCTGGTACCAATCACCGGTACGCCAGCCGCTTCCAGCGCGCGCGCCAGCTTCAGCGGCGTCTGGCCACCGTACTGCACGATAACGCCTTTTGGCTGCTCGATGCGCACGATCTCCAGCACGTCTTCCAGCGTTAACGGCTCGAAGTAGAGACGGTCTGAGGTGTCGTAATCGGTTGACACGGTTTCCGGGTTACAGTTGACCATAATGGTTTCGTAACCGTCTTCACGCAGCGCCAGCGCTGCATGCACGCAGCAGTAATCGAACTCAATGCCCTGACCGATACGGTTTGGCCCGCCGCCCAGAATCATGATTTTGTCGCGATCCTGATTAGGATTGGCTTCGCACTCTTCTTCATAGGTGGAGTACATGTAGGCGGTGTCCGTGGCGAACTCTGCCGCACAGGTATCCACGCGCTTGTAAACCGGATGCAGGTTGAACTGATGACGCAGCTTGCGGATTTCACTCTCCGCCACGCCCGCCAGCGTTGCCAGACGCACATCGGCAAAGCCTTTACGCTTCAGCGCACGCAGGAAATCCGCGCTCAGCGAGTTGACACCTTCGCGCGCCACCTGCTCTTCCAGGCGCACCAGCTCTTCAATCTGCACCAGGAACCAGCGGTCAACGTTGGTCAGGTTGAACACGCCGTCGACCGACATGCCGGCACGGAACGCATCAGCGATATACCAGATGCGGTCAGAACCGGCATCTTTCAGCTCGCGGCGGATACGGGTCAGGGCTTCGCCATCATCCAGATCCACTTTCGGGTCGAAGCCGCTGGCGCCCACTTCCAGACCGCGCAGCGCTTTCTGCATCGACTCCTGGAACGTGCGGCCAATCGCCATCACTTCACCGACTGATTTCATCTGCGTGGTCAGACGGTCATTGGCACCGGCAAACTTCTCGAAGTTGAAGCGGGGAATCTTGGTGACGACGTAGTCGATGGACGGCTCGAACGAGGCCGGCGTACGGCCACCGGTGATGTCGTTCATCAGTTCATCGAGAGTAAAGCCCACCGCCAGCTTGGCCGCGACTTTGGCAATCGGGAAGCCGGTCGCTTTCGAGGCCAGCGCTGAAGAACGCGACACGCGCGGGTTCATCTCAATGACGATCAGGCGGCCATCTTTCGGGTTCACCGAGAACTGGACGTTGGAACCGCCGGTTTCGACACCGATTTCACGCAGTACCGCCAGCGAGGCGTTACGCATGATTTGATACTCTTTGTCCGTCAGCGTTTGGGCTGGCGCCACGGTGATGGAGTCACCGGTGTGAATCCCCATGGCGTCAAAGTTTTCGATCGAGCAGACGATGATGCAGTTGTCGTTTTTATCACGCACCACTTCCATCTCGTACTCTTTCCAGCCAATCAGCGACTCATCAATCAGCAGCTCATTGGTTGGCGACAGATCGAGGCCGCGCTCGCAAATCTCTTCAAACTCTTCGCGGTTGTAAGCGATACCGCCACCGGTGCCGCCCATGGTAAATGACGGACGAATGATGCACGGGAAACCGACCTCTTCCGCTACCGCCAGCGCTTCTTCCATGGTGTGCGCGATACCGGAACGTGCGGTATCCAGGCCGATGCTCTTCATCGCCACGTCGAAGCGGCGACGGTCTTCGGCTTTATCAATCGCATCGGCGGTGGCACCAATCATGGTCACGCCAAACTCGGCCAGCACGCCCTGACGCTCCAGCTCCAGCGCACAGTTCAGCGCGGTCTGGCCACCCATGGTCGGCAGCACCGCATCCGGGCGCTCTTTTTCAATGATTTTACGCACAACTTCCCAGTGGATAGGCTCGATGTAGGTCGCATCCGCCATTTCCGGGTCAGTCATGATGGTGGCCGGGTTGGAGTTCACCAGAATGACGCGGTAACCCTCTTCACGCAGCGCTTTACACGCCTGCGCACCTGAATAGTCGAATTCACATGCCTGGCCAATCACAATCGGGCCAGCGCCAAGGATCAGGATAGATTTTATGTCAGTACGTTTTGGCATCGTGGGCTCCTGATTACTTCGCGTTAGAACGGTAAGCTTCGATCAGTTCGATAAAGTGATCGAACAGCGGCGCCGCATCGTGCGGGCCTGGGCTGGCTTCCGGATGTCCCTGGAAGCTGAACGCCGGTTTGTCGGTGCGGTGAATGCCCTGTACGGTCTGGTCAAACAGGGAAACATGGGTCACACGCAGGTTAGCCGGCAGGTTGGTTTCATCGACGGCAAAACCGTGGTTCTGCGCGGTGATCATCACGGTGTTGTTATCGAGATCTTTCACCGGATGGTTGCCACCGTGATGGCCAAGCTTCATCTTCACGGTTTTCGCACCGCTGGCCAGCGCCAGCAGCTGATGGCCAAGGCAGATACCAAACACCGGAATGTCGGTCTTCAGGAAAGCCTGAATCGCACTGATGGCGTAGTCGCACGGCTCCGGGTCGCCAGGGCCATTCGACAGGAAAATCCCGTCCGGATTCAGCGCCAGCACTTCATCAGCCGGCGTTTGCGCCGGGACAACCGTCAGGCGACAGCCGCGATCCACCAGCATGCGCAGGATGTTGCGCTTGGCGCCGTAGTCATAAGCCACCACGTGGAACGGCAGCGCGTCAGCGCTTTGCTGCTCGGGCAGGCCGCCTTTCAGCGCCCAGCTCCCCTGCTGCCATGCGTAGGTTTCCGCCGTAGTCACTTCTTTCGCCAGGTCCATGCCTTTCAGGCCCGGAAACGCCTGGGCTTTCTGCAGCGCCAGCGCCGCATCCGGGCTGTCGCCGGCGATGATGCAGCCGTTCAGCGCCCCTTTCTCACGCAGCAGGCGCGTCAGTTTGCGCGTATCGATATCGGCGATACCGACAATATTGTTGCGCTGCAGATAGGCTGACAGGCTCTCTTCGCTGCGGAAGTTGCTGGTAATCAGCGGCAGATCGCGGATGACGAGGCCCTGAGCATGGATTTGACTGGATTCTTCATCGGCGGCATTGGCACCAACGTTGCCGATATGAGGATAAGTGAGGGTGACGATCTGGCGGGAATAGGAAGGATCAGTGAGGATTTCTTGATAACCGGTCATTGACGTATTGAAAACGACCTCCCCCACTGCCGATCCCGTTGCCCCGATGGCCCGACCGTGGAATTGGGTTCCGTCTTCCAGAACCAAGAGCGCTGACTTAATCAAAACATCCTCCAGGGAATAAACAGTCACAATATCTGCATATTAATTCAAAATGATGCGCTGAATCAATGCAAAAACCGCCTGACCGCTCGATTTTTGGCAAATTGCGCGCATTCTAATGATCGACCTGGTGATTGTCTACCCTGAGCGGTTATTTTTTTGTATATTTCGGGCTACTGAATGTTAAAAGTGAAGCAAGGCGACAAAATAGTGAGAGATCTCCGATAAATAATCGGTTGCCTGACGCAATTAATGGCAAAACACCGGCTGACCGCGTAAATTTTTGACCAAACGGTCAAAAAAAGCCAATCAACATGAAAAAACGTGCAGATAAATCACAAAAATAACCATCATAAACAAAAATCACTTTAAGATTGTCATTTTACAGACAAAATAAAGGGCAATGAAAACATTGCCCTGTTCAATCAATATCTTACCGATTGAAATAACCACATCACGATGGTTCACAACACTCACAACATCGATAAATCCAGCACATCACGCATATCATAAAGGCCAGATTTCTTGTCTTTTAACCATGCAGCAGCCTTAACGGCTCCGTTAGCGAAGGTCATGCGGCTGGAAGCCTTGTGCGTAATCTCTACACGCTCGCCGATATCCGCAAACATCGCGGTGTGCTCACCGACAATATCGCCCGCGCGCACGGTGGCAAATCCGATGGTTTGCGCCTTGCGCTCGCCGGTATGGCCTTCGCGCGCGTAAACCGCGTGCTCATCCAGCTTCCAGTGCATGGCGTCGGCAATCGCCTCTCCCATCGCCAGCGCCGTGCCTGATGGCGCATCCACTTTGTGGCGGTGATGCGCTTCCACAATCTCAATATCCGCATAGTCGCCCATCACTTTTGCCGCCTGCTGTAACAGGTTAAGCACCAGATTGACGCCTACGCTGAAGTTAGCGGCAAACACGATGCCAATCTCTTCAGCTGCTTCACGGATGGCTGCCTTACCGGCTTCATCAAAACCGGTGGTGCCAATCACCATCGCTTTTTGATGCTGACGGCAGAACGCCAGATATTCCAGCGTGCCTTCCGGACGGGTGAAATCGATCAGCACATCGAAATCATTCACCACCTGCCGCAGATCGTCGGTCACCCGTACGCCGGTTTTGCCGATTCCCGCCAGTTCACCGGCATCCGCCCCCAGCAGCGAGGAACCGCTGCGCGCCAGCGCCGCGCCTAACACCACGCCTTCCGCCTGCTGTGCGGCCTGAATCAGATTGCGTCCCATGCGACCCGGCGCACCAACAATAGCAATGCGGATTTCACTCATATTTATTCATTCCTGATACAAAACTATGCATGCAAAGCGTAAACAGGTTAACGGTCAGATAACAGTCACGCCACAATAATAACGGGATAATAAGAATTTTAGGCCAGCCGCGATAGATTATCAGTAAAAGCAATCCCGCCCGCTGGAAGTCACGGCTGAGGTGACAAAGGATAAAGAAAAGGCCGAACATTGTCGGCCTGTTTCTGTCAGCAAATTGAAGTGCTTACTGCACGTTGCGTACGTCGACGCGCAGCTCTTTCGGCACTTCAAACACGATATTCTCTTCACGGCCAATCAGCTCAATTGCCGCTTCGCCGCCCAGCTCACGCAGGCGCTGAATCACCTGCTGCACCAGAATATCCGGAGCCGAAGCGCCGGCGGTAACGCCGATACACTGCACGCCTTTGACCCACTCTTCCTGAATATCATCCGCAGAATCAATAAGCTTCGCCAGCTTGCCGGCACGCTGCGCCAGTTCCGCCAGACGATTCGAGTTGGAGGAGTTTTTCGAGCCGACCACCAGAACCACCTCCGCATCCTGCGCCAGCACACGCACGGCTTCCTGGCGGTTGGTGGTGGCATAGCAGATATCATCCTTACGCGGTCCGATGATTGCCGGGAAGCGCTGACGCAGCGCATCGATCACGTCCGAGGTATCATCCACCGACAGCGTGGTCTGCGTCATAAAGCACAGGTTGTTTTCATCTTTTACCTGCAGCTTAAACACATCCTCTGGCGACTCCACCAGATACATACCGCCGTTCGGGTTGCTGTACTGACCCATGGTGCCTTCCACTTCCGGATGGCCGGCGTGGCCGATGAGGATCGCTTCCACGCCTTTACGGCTGGCACGCGCCACTTCCATATGCACCTTGGTCACCAGCGGACAGGTGGCGTCAAACAGCATGGTGAGGCTGCGCGCTTTCGCTTCGGCGCGTACCGCCTGGGAAACGCCGTGTGCCGAGAAAATCAGGATGGCGTTGTCCGGAACTTCACTGATCTCTTCAATGAAGATCGCACCGCGCTCGCGCAGACTGCTGACCACGTAGCGGTTATGCACCACTTCATGGCGCACGTAAATTGGCGCGCCATACATCTCCAGCGCCCGCTCGACAATGCTGATAGCGCGGTCGACGCCTGCACAGAAACCGCGTGGGTTAGCTAACAGGATTTGCATCGCTGGCCTCCAGCACCGGATCGATCTCCAGCACTTCAATCTCAAATTTAATGCGCTGACCCGCCAGCGGATGGTTGAAATCGACGGTAATCGAGTCACCGGAAATTTCACGAATCACGCCCGGCATCTCGCTGCCGCCCATGCCGCTGAACAGCATGATGGCACC
>NZ_SDFT01000078.1:0-1050 GCF_004916815.1 Pantoea sp. R102 | reverse complement strand
ACCGGCCTGCTGCGGCTGCTGCGCCACCTGTTGCAGGAGCTGCGTCATCTCACGGTGCAGAACCTTCTGCCACAGTACGCTTTGCAGCAGAATCTGCGGCCAGTGCAGCCACAGCATCCCGCCCGCAGAAATCAGCAGCGCAGCCAGCAGCCACAGCGGCCACCAGCGACGGGAAGCGCCAGCCAGTGAAATCAACGACATGTCAGGGTTACCGTCTGGGCAAACTGCTGGCCGAGATCCATATCCTCGGGCGGTGCGTCAGCTTTATCCAGCGACAGCGCGTACTGTTTTAGCGAGTCATCCGGTTTGGGCGTGTGTAAGTCAAACTGGCAATGGGCTTTCACGGTCTCATCCATGGTGATGGCTTGCGGATTGTCATAATACATATCAACAAAGTAACTGGGATCGAAGGTCTGGATGCGGTACTGCCTGGCGCTTAACGGCTGCGGTTCGCCGAACGGCACAATGAACTCCAGCACTGCTTTGTTGCCCTTGCGCGACAGCTGATACTCCTGCGGCAGGTTGAGAAATTTCACCCGATTTTTATTCTGCCACACTTCGGTAAAATAGTGCTGGCCGAGCACATTGGCCATTACCTGTGCCGCCAGCTTTTTCCACACCACCTCGCCGGGTTTAGCGTTGCCGGCATCGTACAGCAGATCGGCGGAGGTGATTTCATCCATGGTCCATACCATCTTCATCGCGCTGAGATGATCGTCCTTACCGAGCAGTTCGGTCTGCATATCAATAAAGCTGTGTGGATGCGCCCACACGGCGCCGCTGAACAACAGCGTAAAGCTAACGAGCGCAATTTTCATATGTTATAAAGTAACAAATTTTAAAGTCAGAAGGATACCGGGCCAGAAAAAACTGTGACCCGCCCTGAAGCTCTGAACAAAAGTCATGACAAAGGCCAGGGTCAGCGCGTGGAGTTGGCTATTCTTAGCTGAAAAATGACCTGCGGATAACACGATTGATGAGTTCAGCGCATTCTACTGCTCCCCTCTTCAGCCGCGCCCAGCGTCGTTGCCATCTGCTGTTGCTGCTGTT
>NZ_SDFT01000077.1:0-35403 GCF_004916815.1 Pantoea sp. R102 | reverse complement strand
GCCAGTCGCTGCTGCTGGCGCGCATGCTGCTGCGCGATCCTAATATCGTGTTGCTGGATGAGCCGACCGCTTCGCTCGACGATCATACCGAGAAGGATTTTATTGAGCGGCTGGGCGCCTGGCTGAATGGCCGCACGCTGATCGTGGCGACGCACCGCGCGGCGATTCTGTCGCTGGTGGATCGCATACTGGTGCTGAAAGAGGGGCAGCTGGTAATGGACAGCCCGAAAGAGAACGCGCTGCCGGCACCGCGCGCCAGCGGAGCGGCGGGGGAGGGACAGCCATGATGAAACAATTGCCGGCAAAACTGCGGCTGGTGACCGCCGCAGAAGTGGATTCGTCCGACGATCTGCTCGGTGAACTGAAATCGGAAAGCCACTACACCGGCGCAGTGCGGCTGATCGTCATCAGCACCGCGCTGATCGTGGTGGCGCTGGTGTGGGCGTGGTTTGGCATGCTGGATGAGGTCTCAACCGGCACCGGGAAGGTGATCCCCAGTTCGCGCGAGCAGGTGCTGCAGTCGCTGGAGGGCGGCATTCTCACGGAACTGTATGTGCATGAGGGCGATCGCGTGCAGGCCGGGCAGATCGTGGCGAAACTGGATGCCACACGCTCGCAGTCCAGCGTCGGCGAGAGCGCGGCGCGCTACCGGGCCGCACTGGCAGCGGCCTCGCGCCTGCGTGCGGAAGTAAACGATGATCCGCTCACGTTTCCCGCCGAGCTGAAGGGCTACCCGGATCTTATCGCGGCGGAAACCCGGCTGTATAACACCAAACGCGCCCAGCTTAATGATGCAACCCGGCAGTTTAAGGAGTCGCTGGCGCTGGCTAATCGCGAACTGGCGATCACCCAGCGGCTGGCGAAAACCGGTGCCGCCAGCAGCGTGGAAGTGCTGCGCTTACAGCGCGATAAGTCCGACCTCGAGCTGAAACTTACCGATATGCGCTCGCAGTATTATGTGCAGGCGCGCGAAGAGCTGGCGAAGGCCAGCGCCGAAGCCGACAGCCTGGCGCAGGTGATTAAAGGACGCGAAGATACCGTAACGCGTCTGACCATCCGCGCGCCGATGCGCGGCATCGTGAAAAACATCAAAGTCTCGACGGTGGGCGGGGTGATTCCGCCCAACGGTGAGTTGATGAACATCGTACCGATGAACGATCGGCTGCTGATTGAAGCACGCCTGTCGCCGCGCGATATTGCTTTTATCCATCCCGGCCAGCGCGCGGTGGTAAAAATCTCCGCTTACGATTACGCCATCTACGGCGGCCTGAACGGCGTGGTGGAAAGCATTTCGCCGGATACCATCCAGGACGAAGTCAAACCGGAGATTTACTACTATCGCGTATTTATTCGTACTGATAACGACTATGTGCAGAACAAGGCTGGCCGGCGTTTTGCCATCAGTCCGGGCATGGTGTCCACCGTGGATATCAAAACCGGCGAGAAGAGCATCATGGATTATCTGGTCAAACCGTTTAACAAGGCCAAAGAGGCGATGCGCGAGCGCTAATTGCGATGCGCGGCAATCTCGGCGATAATCACGCCCATCAATCCCTTCCTCGTCGGGCCTAACGACGCGGAGGGGATTTTTTTCATCTATACCTTAACTGGCTAACCGATTTAAGGATTTAAGAGGACTCGTTATGTACAACACGCTGGGCAATCAGTACGACAACTCCCTGGTTTCTAACGCCTTCGGTTTCATGCGCTTTCCGCTGAACTTCCAGCCTTACGACAGCGACGCCGAGTGGGTGATTACCGGTGTGCCGTTTGATGCCGCAACGTCAGGCCGGCCGGGCAGCCGTTTAGGGCCGGGTGCGATCCGTCAGATCTCTACTAACCTGGCGTGGGAAGGCTGCCGCTGGCCGTGGGATTTCGATCTGCGTCAGCGCCTCAACGTGGTGGACTGCGGCGATCTGGTGTACGCCTTCGGCGATTCACAGGATCTGTCCGACAAGCTGCAGGCGCACGCGGAAAAGCTGCTGGCGAACGGCAAGCGCATGCTGACTTTTGGCGGTGATCACTATGTCACACTGCCGCTGCTGCGCGCGCACGCCAAACACTTCGGCAAGATGGCGCTGGTGCACTTCGATGCGCATACCGATACCTACTCCAACGGCCCGACTTTTGACCACGGCACCATGTTCTACACTGCGCCGCAGGAAGGGCTGATCGATCCGCAGCATTCGGTGCAGATTGGTATCCGTACCGAGTTCGATAAGAGCCTGGGCTTCAACGTGCTGGACGCCGCGCAGGTTAATGACCGCAGCGTGGATGACATTCTGGCCGAAGTGAAGCGCACCGTGGGCGATTTGCCGGTGTACCTGACGTTTGATATCGACTGCCTCGATCCGGCCCATGCGCCAGGCACCGGTACGCCCGTGATTGGCGGCCTGACCAGCGATAAAGCCACCAAGCTGATTCGCGGCCTGCAGGGTATGAACATTGTGGGGATGGATCTGGTGGAAGTGGCACCGGGCTACGATCACGCCGACCTGACCTCACTGGCTGCTGCGACGCTGGCGCTGGATATGCTGCACGTGCAGGCCGCGAATAAAGGTTAAGCAGCGGTGCGGACGGCTGCCCTCACCCTGACCCTCTCCCCCAGGAGAGGGAACCGATCGAGCGGGCGGTGAGAACAGCACGGACTGCTCCCACTCCCTCAGGAGAGGGAGCCGATCGAGCCGGCGGTGAGAACAGCACGGACCGCTCCCTCTCCCCCAGGAGAGGGAACCGATCGAGCGAGCGGTGAGAACAGCACGGACTGCTCCCTCTCCCGCGAGCGGGAGAGGGCTGGGGTGAGGGGAAGACCGGCGACTACTTCCCATCCGCCGCGATGCGGTCGCGAATATGCTGCGCGCGCCACTCAGAATCCGGATGCGAGTCAAACATTGAGCTCTGGCGGCCCTGATCCAGCTTCGCCAGCTTCTCGAAGCTGGTCGCCAGACCAAGCGGATTAATGCCGCGCTTCTTCAGCAGATCGTACGAATAGTCATCCGCCTGCGACTCCTGGGTCTGTGAGAACTGCGCGTTAACCAGTTTCTCGCCCATCTCGCCCAGTTGTGACTGCGATAGCGAACCAATCACGCCGCCCACCGACGCCGCAGCATTGCGTGCCGCCGTGGTCGCGAAAGCCACCTGCATCGCTTTGCGCGTATGGCCGAGCGCGACGTGGCCCATTTCGTGGCCGAGCACGCCTTCCACTTCGTTGTCGCTCATCATATCCATCAGACCGCTATAAACGCGGATACAGCCATTCGCCATCGCCCAGGCGTTGACGTCTTTGGTCAGATACACCTTGTAGTTGGCCGGTACGCCGTTGATGTTATCGCCCAGCGCGGCGGCGATTTTGTTCAGCCGCTGCTGATAGCTGCTGTTGGCCGGCGCCAGCTGGTTCTCTTTATCCATCTGGGCACATGACTGATCGCTCAGCTCTTTAACCTGGGCATCATTCAGCGAGTAAGCCTGAAACGCCTGCGCGCCAGACTGCAACAGTGCGTTGTTATCCATTCCTTCGCAGCCGCTCAGCAGCGAAACCATTCCCAGCGCGACAACCATGGCGCGGATTTTCATATCAGCATCCTTTGAGTAACAAGTAGAGAAAACAAACACCTGAAAAACCACGCAGGTGTTTAAACGCATTGGTTATAGCGTGCCAGGGGCGGATTGGCTAGCAGACAGGCCCCGAAATGCAACCCTGAACCGCAGATTTAGCATCCTGATACATGTACTTTTGCCCCGATTTTCATGTACATTGATGTGCGACTTTTTTCTCGCTTCGCCTTATAACTCATTAATTACAATCAGTTAAGCGTGGCGGAGCATTAATCCGACCTGGAGTAGAAGATGCCCTCTCGTAAAGAGCTTGCCAACGCCATTCGCGCGTTAAGTATGGATGCAGTACAGAAAGCGAAATCGGGACATCCGGGTGCCCCAATGGGCATGGCCGATATCGCTGAAGTGCTGTGGCGTGATTTCCTGAACCACAATCCAACTAACCCGCTGTGGGCAGATCGCGACCGTTTCGTGCTGTCCAACGGCCACGGCTCGATGCTGATTTACAGCCTGCTGCACCTCACCGGCTATGACCTGCCGATGAGCGAGCTGCAGAACTTCCGTCAGCTGCACTCTAAAACCCCAGGTCACCCGGAATACGGTTACACCGCAGGCGTGGAAACCACCACCGGCCCACTGGGTCAGGGCATCGCGAACGCCGTGGGCTTCGCCATTGCTGAGCGCACGCTGGCGGCGCAGTTCAACCGTCCGGGCCATGACATCGTAGACCATCACACTTACGTGTTCATGGGCGACGGCTGCATGATGGAAGGCATCTCACACGAAGTGTGCTCCATCGCCGGTACCCTGAAGCTCGGCAAGCTGGTGGCGTTCTATGACGACAACGGCATCTCTATCGACGGTCACGTGGATGGCTGGTTCACCGACGACACCGCCAAACGCTTCGAAGCCTACGGCTGGCACGTGGTGCGTGGCGTAGACGGTCACGACGCCGACGCGATCAAAAAAGCGGTAGAAGAAGCCAAAGCGGTCACCGACAAGCCATCGCTGCTGATGTGCAAAACCATCATCGGTTTCGGTTCCCCGAACAAAGCCGGTACGCACGATTCGCACGGTGCCCCGCTGGGTGACGACGAAATCGCGCTGACCCGTAAACAGCTGGGCTGGAACTACGCGCCATTTGAAATTCCTTCTGATATCTACGCACAGTGGGATGCCAAAGAAGCCGGCCAGGCGAAAGAGAAAGCCTGGGACGAGAAGTTTGCTGCTTACGCCGCTGCGCATCCGGAACTGGCCACAGAGTTCAAACGCCGCGTGAACAACGAGCTGCCCGCTAACTGGCAGGCGGAATCGCAGAAGTTCATCGAGCAGCTGCAGGCTAATCCGGCGAAGATCGCCAGCCGTAAAGCATCGCAGAATGCCATCGAAGCTTTCGGTAAGCTGCTGCCGGAATATCTGGGCGGCTCGGCTGACCTGGCGCCAAGCAACCTGACCATGTGGTCCGGCTCGAAGCCGATCAATGAAGATGCCGCAGGTAACTACATTCATTACGGCGTGCGTGAGTTTGGTATGACTGCCATCGCCAACGGTATCGCACTGCACGGTGGCTTCCTGCCGTACACCGCAACCTTCCTGATGTTCGTCGAGTACGCGCGTAACGCGGCACGTATGGCGGCGCTGATGAAAATCCGTCAGGTGATGGTTTATACCCACGACTCTATCGGTCTGGGTGAAGATGGCCCGACGCACCAGCCGGTTGAGCAGATGGCCAGCCTGCGCACCACCCCGAACATGAGCCTGTGGCGTCCGTGTGACCAGGTAGAGTCTGCGGTGGCATGGAAATACGCTATCGAGCGCGTTGACGGCCCATCAGCCCTGATCTTCTCGCGTCAGAACCTGGCGCAGCAGGATCGTAGCGCTGAGCAGCTGGCTAACGTGGCGCGCGGTGGTTACGTGCTGAAAGATTGCGACGGCACGCCGGAGCTGATTCTGATTGCGACCGGTTCTGAAGTTGAGCTGGCGGTCGGCGCTTACGAGCAGCTGAGCGCGGAAGGTCGTAAGGTGCGCGTGGTGTCCATGCCGTCTACCGATGCGTTTGATAAGCAGGATGCGGCTTATCGTGAGTCTGTGCTGCCGAAAGCAGTTGGCGCACGCGTTGCTATCGAAGCCGGTATTGCGGATTACTGGTTCAAATACACCGGCCTGCACGGTGCCATCGTTGGCATGACCACCTTCGGTGAGTCAGCGCCAGCTGAGAAGCTGTTCGAAGAGTTCGGCTTCACCGTGGCCAACGTGGTGAAAACCGCGAAATCGATTCTGTAATTTCGCGTAATGCGTCGCGCCGCTGCGCATTGTAGCGGCGCGATTCATCGCGCATTTCTGCTGCTATCCTCATGCTTTACCACGCGCAATAAATTGTGCCGCGACACCGATGTGCAGATCGGCGGTCCTGTTATCGCCTGAACCTGAAACGGTTCAATTATTCCTGCAGTAATAATTATCATTGCCTGAATTTGTGACGCAGATCCAATAATCAGCAGCACAGTTGATCGCAATCATTCCTGTTATTCCTTCCATGCTTTATTCTCGCTGAACCGTTTCAGTTGCAGCCGTGTGCTCTCCGTCAGCAACCGTAACCGGGCAAGAATTCCCTGTACAAAACGCAGCGAAACGCTCAAGGTATTTGGCACGTTTTTTCAGGTGTGGCTGCAGGAAGTGAGATGACCATTCGTATCGCAATAAATGGTTTTGGTCGTATCGGGCGCAACGTGTTGCGTGCGCTGTATGAAACCGGTCGCCGGGCGGAAATCACCGTAGTGGCGATTAACGAACTGGCGGAAGCGGCTGGCATGGCGCATCTGCTTAAGTACGACACCAGCCACGGCCGCTTTGCCTTTGAGGTACGCCAGGAGCGCGATCAGCTGTGGGTTGGCGAAGATACCATCCGTATCCTGCATCAGGCTGAGATTGCCGCGCTGCCGTGGCGCGAGCTGAATGTCGATATCGTGCTGGACTGCACCGGCGTGTACGGCAGCCGCAACGATGGTGAAGCGCATCTGCAGGCTGGCGCGAAGAAAGTGTTGTTCTCGCATCCCGGCGGCAACGATTTGGATGCCACCGTAGTGTTCGGCGTTAACGAACAGGCTCTTAAACAAACTGACCGCATTGTCTCCAACGCATCCTGCACCACCAACTGCATTATTCCGGTGATCAAGCTGCTGGATGACGCCTTTGGCATTGAGTCGGGCACCGTAACCACCATTCACTCGGCGATGCACGATCAGCAGGTGATTGACGCGTACCACAGCGACCTGCGCCGTACCCGTGCCGCCAGTCAGTCGATCATTCCGGTCGATACGCGTCTTGCCGCTGGCATTACCCGTATTTTTCCGAAATTTAACGATCGCTTCGAGGCTATCGCGGTGCGCGTGCCGACGATCAACGTGACCGCCATTGATCTGAGCGTTTCGGTGCGCCAGGCGGTGAAGGCGTGTGAGGTCAACGCGTTGCTGCAAAACGCGTCAGAGGGGGCATTTCGTGGTATAGTTGACTATACGGAATTACCGTTAGTCTCAGTAGATTTTAACCACGATCCGCACAGTGCCATAGTGGACGGCACGCAAACGCGGGTCAGCGGTCACCACCTGATCAAAACCCTGGTCTGGTGTGACAACGAATGGGGCTTTGCTAACCGCATGATCGACACCACGTTAGCAATGGCCGCAAGCGGTTTCAGGTAAGACGCGGACTGCGTCTGGCAAAACTTATGAGAATCAACGAGAGGGTTCACCATGTCTGTAATTAAGATGACCGATCTGGATCTTGCTGGTAAACGCGTTCTGATCCGTGCCGATCTCAACGTACCAGTGAAAGAAGGGAAAGTGACGTCAGATGCACGTATTCGTGCTTCTCTGCCTACCATCGAAGCGGCGTTGAAACAGGGCGCGAAAGTGATGGTTACCTCTCACCTGGGTCGCCCGACCGAAGGTGAATACAACGAAGAGTTCTCCCTCCTGCCGGTTGTTAACTACCTGAAAGAAAAACTGAACGGCACTAACGTGACCCTGGCGAAAGACTACCTCGACGGCGTTGAAGTGGGCGCGGGTGAACTGGTGGTGCTGGAAAACGTTCGCTTCAACAAAGGCGAGAAAAAAGACGACGAAACCCTGTCGAAGAAATATGCCGCGCTGTGTGATGTGTTCGTCATGGATGCATTCGGCACCGCGCACCGCGCGCAGGCGTCTACTCACGGCGTGGGCAAATTCGCTCCTATCGCCTGTGCCGGTCCGCTGCTGTCTGCCGAACTGGAAGCGCTGGGCAAAGTGATGAGCAATCCACAGCGTCCGCTGGTCGCCGTGGTGGGTGGTTCTAAAGTGTCGACCAAATTCGACGTGCTGCAGTCGCTGGTGAAAATCGCTGACACCGTGATTGTCGGTGGCGGTATCGCTAACACCTTCGTGGCGATCGACAACAACGTCGGCAAATCGCTGTACGAGCCAGACTTCGTTGAGGCCGCTAAAGGCCTGCGCGACCAGTACGGCATTCCGGTACCTACCGATTCACGCGTCGGCACGGAATTCTCCGAAACTGCCCCGGCAACAGTGAAAAAGGTTTCCGAAGTAGCAGATAACGAAGAAATTATGGACTTCGGTGACGAAACCGCACAGAACATGGCGAAACTGCTGAAAGACGCAAAAACCATTCTGTGGAACGGTCCGGTTGGCGTATTTGAGTTCCCGAACTTCCGTAAGGGCACCGAAATCGTTGCCAACGCTATCGCAGACAGCGACGCGTTCTCTGTTGCCGGCGGCGGTGATACCCTGGCGGCTATCGACCTGTTCGGTATCGAGGACAAAATCTCCTACATCTCTACCGGTGGCGGTGCGTTCCTCGAGTTCGTGGAAGGCAAAAAACTGCCGGCAGTAGCCATGCTGGAAGAGCGCGCGAAGCAGTAATTTTTGGGGGCAGCGCTTCGGCGCTGTCTGAAGGCTTGCCCGCTGTGGGCGAACAGATCGCATTCCCATTGGGGAGTGGACGATAAACGAAACAGGACACAACCATGTCTAAAATTTTTGATTTCGTAAAACCCGGCGTTGTCACTGGTGATGACGTTCAGAAAATCTTCAAAGTAGCGAAAGAAAACAAATTCGCTCTGCCAGCCGTTAACTGCGTCGGCACGGATTCCATCAACGCGGTACTGGAAGCTGCGGCTAAAGTTAAAGCGCCGGTCATCGTTCAGTTCTCCAACGGTGGTGCTGCCTTCATCGCCGGTAAAGGTTTCAAAACCGACAAACCACAGGGCGCTGCGATTTTCGGCGCAATCGCTGGTGCTCACCATGTGCATCTGATGGCTGAACAGTACGGCGTGCCAGTAATCCTGCACACCGACCACTGTGCGAAGAAACTGCTGCCGTGGATCGACGGCCTGCTGGATGCTGGCGAAGAGCACTTCAAGAAAACCGGTAAACCTCTGTTCTCTTCACACATGATCGACCTGTCTGAAGAGTCACTGGAAGAGAACATCGAGATTTCTTCTAAATATCTGGCGCGCATGGCGAAACTGGATATGACGCTGGAAATCGAACTGGGCTGCACCGGTGGTGAAGAAGATGGCGTGGACAACAGCCACATGGACGCTTCTGCACTGTACACTCAGCCAGAAGACGTAGATTACGCTTACACCGAGCTGAGCAAAATCAGCCCGCGTTTCACCATCGCTGCGTCCTTCGGTAACGTGCACGGCGTGTACAAGCCAGGCAACGTGAAACTGACCCCAACCATTCTGCGTGATTCGCAGAAATACGTTTCAGAGAAACACGGCCTGCCGCACAACGCGCTGGACTTCGTGTTCCACGGCGGTTCCGGTTCTTCTGCTGCAGAAATCGAAGAGTCTATCAGCTACGGCGTGATCAAGATGAACATCGATACCGATACCCAGTGGGCAACCTGGGACGGCATCCTGCAGTACTACAAAACCAACGAAGCGTACCTGCAGGGTCAGCTTGGTAACCCGAACGGTGCTGACAGCCCGAACAAAAAATACTACGACCCACGCGTCTGGCTGCGTGCGGCACAATCTTCCATGGTTGTGCGCTTAGAGCAGGCTTTCAAAGAGCTGAACGCTGTCGACGTACTGTAATTTTTGCTTACCGTACAAAAAAGGCCCGAAAGGGCCTTTTTTTATGCGTCCCGTCTGGAAATCCCGGTTTATACAGCACATTTTTGGCGCTTCGCCCCATTATTGTTTACCCTTGTACTCGGGAGTGTCGGATTGAATCTGGCAGTTTTTGTACTTTCCTGCGGGAAACTCAACAACAGGGCTAACAAATGGAAGATCTTAACGTCGTTGACGGCATTAACAATGCAGGTGGCTGGCTGGTGCGCAACCAGGCGCTGATCCTCAGCTATGCGGTGAACATCGTGGCGGCTATCGCCATCATTATTGTCGGGATGATTATCGCGCGCGTGGTATCGAACGGCGTCAATCGCCTGCTGGTCGCGCGTCATATTGATGCCACCGTGGCTGATTTCCTCTCGGCGCTGGTGCGCTACGGTATCATTGCCTTCACGATTATTGCCGCGCTGGGCCGCGTCGGTGTGCAGACCGCCTCGGTGATTGCCGTGCTCGGTGCTGCCGGTCTGGCCGTCGGTCTGGCACTGCAGGGATCGCTCTCCAACCTGGCGGCAGGCGTACTGCTGGTGACCTTCCGTCCATTCCGCACCGGTGAGTTCGTCGATCTCGGTGGCGTAATGGGGACCGTACAGAATGTACAGATCTTCTCGACCACGCTGAAAACCGCTGACGGCAAAATTGTGGTGGTGCCAAACGGCAAAATCATCGCCGGCAACATCGTCAACTTCTCGCGCGAGCCGATGCGTCGCAACGAGTTCATTATTGGCGTCGCCTACGATGCGGATGTCGATCAGGTGATCGCACTGCTGCGTGACGTGGTGGAAGCGGACGAGCGCGTGCTGAAAGATATGGGTATCCAGATTGGCCTGAACGAACTGGCGGCCTCGTCGCTGAACTTTGTGGTGCGCTGCTGGAGCAAAAGCGGTGATCTGCAGAACGTCTACTGGGATCTGATGAAGAACTTCAAGCGCACGCTGGATGCGCACGGTATCGGTATTCCTTATCCGCAGATGGACGTGCACCTGCATCAGGTGCAGAGCGAGGCGCAGCAGCCTGCGCGCAGCGAGTAAGTTATCTGGGCACCGGCGGGTGCCCTTGTTTTATCAGCTACGCTAATGACCGATTAATTCTTTCCATTTCCGCTAATATCCGCGCCTCACTATACTGCACAGCAACACCCCTTTTCAGGAACTCTTCTGTGTTATCTGTTTACTTACAAGGGCTTGCCCTTGGTGCTGCGCTGATCCTGCCGTTAGGCCCGCAAAACGCCTTCGTATTGAACCAGGGCATTAAGCGCCACTACCATTTGATGACCGCGTCGTTGTGCACACTGAGCGATATTGCGCTGATCTGTGGCGGAATATTTGGCGGCAGCGCGCTGTTGCAGCAGTCACCGGTTCTGCTGATGCTGATCACCTGGGCTGGCGTGGCGTTTCTGCTGTGGTATGGCTGGGGCGCGCTGCGCAGTGCCTGGCAGGGTGATGTCACGCTGGCGTCAGAGGCGGCGCTGAAGCAGGGGCGCTGGCGCATTGTCGCCACTATGCTGGCGGTGACCTGGCTCAATCCGCATGTCTATCTCGACACTTTCGTGGTGCTCGGCAGCCTCGGCAGTCAGCTGCCGTCGGCGGAGGCGCGCCGCTGGTTCGCTTTCGGCACCGCCAGCGCCTCGCTGCTGTGGTTTTTCGGTCTGGCGCTGCTGGCCGCCTGGCTGTCGCCGCGCCTGCGCACCGTGCGCGCGCAGCGCATCATTAATCTGCTGGTGGGCGGCGTGATGTGGTTTATCGCCGTGCAGCTGGCGCGTCAGGGCATCGCCGGCTGGTGATGCACATGCAGGCCGTAAAGCGCGGGCAGGGCGCCTGCGCTGGCCAGCAGCTCCAGCCGAATCTGGCGGAACGCGGTATCCGGGGGCAGCGCATGATGGCACAGCGAGTGATGATTATCGCTGACCTCGGCCAGCAGCGTGTCATCCAGCCACAGGCGATAGTGGGTAGTGCAGTGCGGCGTTACCGCCTGCGCATGGCCCATCTGCACCGTTTCCATCGCATGATCGAAATCGTTATCGAACAGCAACGTAATCTGGCTGGCGCGCTGCGCGTCCGGCCACTGCCAGCACACCCACGGCTGGCGATCGTCCGCCGCCGGCAGCCAGCCGTGGGTGTGGCTTTCCGGCCGCAGTTTACCGTCGAGCAAATAGTCGCAGTGCCACAGTCGCAGCGGCGTCGCCAGACTAAACGCGATCAGAATCTGATTGGGCGCGCGGCGCGGTAGCCAGAAATCAAACTCATCCACGCCGTAATCGCCGTCGTTTATCTGCCGGGTGCGTTTCGCGACGCGCGGATTGAGACTGTTAAATACCATCATAATGCCCGGCAGGCGCTGGCGGGTGAGCGCCACTTCAACCGCCGGATTTTCTTCAAAGGCGATAAACAGGTAGCGATCGCACTCCGCACGGTAGTCAAACGGCAGCGAATACGCCTCTTCAGCGTCAATCTGCAGGCTGTGCGTGGCCAGCAGCCGATCGCCGCAGGTGTTGGCCGGATTGTCGCTGGTCAGCAGTGAAACCTGCAGCGTCTGCGCGGATGACGCCCGCAGCCGCACCGTCAGCGCCGGCAGGCGTTCTCCGGCTTTAAGCGGCAGCAGCAGGGCGCAGCGTGAGGTGAGGGCGTGCCAGCCGCCATCCGCGGGCAGGGCGTGCAGCGCGAAGGTGCTGCTGGCGCTGACCTGAGCGGCACCGGCCGGATGCGCCAGCTGCTGACGCGGAATGAACGCGCCGTGGCGCAGCAGCTGTTGCTGCAGCTGACCAATATGCTCCGGCTGCGCCAGCTGACGCGGTGTCTGGTTATGCTGCTGACACAGCGCCGCCGCGCGGCCCACCACTTCGCCCAGCACGCCACAGGTGCACATCACGCGCGCGCTGCCAAAGGCAACGTGCGTGGCAGAGATAAGCCGACCGGTCAGCAGCAGATTATCCAGCGACTGGCTGTACAGCGCCCGAAACGGAATGGTGTAAGTGCCTTTGCTGTGGAACTGGCGGCAGCCGTCGTGAGCGCTGTACACGCCGTCGGCCGGATGCAGGTCAATCGACCAGCCGCCGTAGGCCACCGCATCGTAGTGGTCGCGCTGCGCGATGATATCCTGCTGACACAGCAGAGTATCGCCGAGAAAGCGTCGGCTCTCGCGCTTGCCGGGAATCAGCCCAACCCATTCAATGGTCAGCGTGTCGGCATCGGCAAACTCGCCGGAGTTTTTGATGTAATCCCACACGCCCCAGACAATCTTCCACAGCTCCCACTTGATGGTTTCGCTTTCATGCACGGTATCCAGCCGGCCGCCCCACTCAAGCCACCACAGATCGCAGCCGTTGAGATCGGAGCTCAGGCGTTTATAGCGCGGAATGGCGGTGATCTCTTTCAGCGCAAAGGAGGGCGGTACAAAGCGCACCGGCTGCGCGCTGCGTTTGGTATAAAAATAAATTGAGTGGCCGAGCTTGTGACCAAACTGCTCGCCCGGCGCCATTTTTTCGCCAAACTCCTGCGGTGATTCTGCGCCCACACGGTGCGCTGCCCCGGCCAGATAGCCGAGCACGCCGTCGCCGCTGGCATCAATAAACTGGTCGGCCGTCACGCGATAGCGGGTCTGATTGATGGCGTTGAAAGCCTGAACCGCCTGCAGGCGCTGTGCGGATTTTTCGATGTCGCTGACTACGGTATTGAGCAGCAGCGTCAGGCGCGGCTGCGCCTGCACGATGTCCAGCAGCACCATGTCGAACAGCACCGGGTTGCCCTCTTTGTTGCGCCACAGGTTCTCCTCCATGATCTCGCCCATGATGCCGCCTTCACGCGCCCAGCGGTTGTTATTACCCATATGCGACGTCGCGCCGTTGGCCCACAGCCGCACTTCGCTGGAGGCGTTGCCGCCGAGCACCGGGCGATCCTGAATCAGCACCACCTGCTGGCCCGCGCGTGCCGCAGCCAGCGCGGCGCACACGCCAGCCAGACCGCCGCCGGCGACCAGCACATCGGCGTGTAACGACTGCAACGGAAAGGCACGCGCGGCCTGAGAAGAGAAAGTTTGCATCATGAGGTTACTCCCGCCTGAAGGCTGCTAAGATTGAATTTTTACCGTCACAAGGTGATTTATGTCTTCGCAACCCAACCAGAGCCTGATTGACGGAATTCGCTGCCTGCAATATCTGGTATCCAGTGACAAAGCGGTCGGCGGCCGTGAACTGGCGCGCCAGATGGGGATGAACAGCACGCGGGTAAACCGTCTGCTGATGACCATGGCGTCCATCGGCCTGACGATTCAGGATGAACACCGGCGTTATCTGCCGGGCCCGGGCATTCATGCGCTGGCGGCGCAGGCCATTCGTGGATCGTCGCTGTTTGCTTCGGCACTGCCGCAGCTGGAGGCGCACGCGCCGCGCGACATCGTGGTGGCGCTTGGCGTGCTGTGGGAGGACCAGGTCATCTACATCTGGCACTCGGAGCCCGGCGAGCGCACCAGTACCAGCCAGGCGCTGGCCGGATTCCGCATGCTGCCAGCGTGGCAGTCGGTGATTGGCGTCGCGCTGCTGGCGGCGGAGAGTGACGAGGTGCTGCGGCCACGCTTCAGTGACGAACAGTGGGCGCAGATTGCCCCGCTGCTGGCGCAGAAGCGTGCGCAGGATTATCTGATGTGGCATCGCGAGGACGGCGAAATCAGTATGGCGCAGCCGATCAATAACAACCGCGCGGCGCTGGCCTTCGCCAAAATCTGGCAGGCCGATGAAGCCCAGCTGGCGCAGCGTCTGCAACAGCTGCACGCGCTGGCGAAACGGCTCATCAGCGCGCGCTGACATGGTCAATTTTTCCTACCACAAACAGATAACTGCAGATGCCAATAGCGGCCAGCACGGCGATAAAGGCCAGCGCCGGCGCGAAGTTGCTGCCGTCAATCAGGGCGCCGATGGCGATCGGCACCACGATGGATGACAGCGCGCCGGTAAAGTTAAATACGCCGCCGGCCAGACCAATCAGATGGCGCGGCGCCAGCGCGGTAACAAACACCCAGGTGATTGTCGCCAGGCCATTACCAAAAAACGCCAGCGACATAAACAGGATGATCAGCCGCGAATCTTCGGTGTAGTTAGCACCCAGAATGAACAGCGTGAGGAACAAGCCGAGGATCACCGGCAGCTTGCGCGCCACGCTGGCTGACACGCCGCGCCGGACCATGCGGTCTGAGGCAAAGCCAGCCAGCAGCACACCACAAAACGCCGCGAAGTAGGGCAGCGACGCCACATAGCCGCTCTTGATAAAGTCCATGTGGCGATACTCCACCAGATAGGTAGGAAACCAGGTGAGGAAAAACCAGAAGGTGGCGGAGATGGTGAACTGGCCAATATAGATGCCGACCAGCTTGCGGCTGCGAAACATCTGCGCCAGATCGGCCCAGCGTGCGCGCGGCGGCTGGCTGCCCTGGCGATTTTCCAGCAGTGCGCCGTTGTCACGCAGATAGTTAAGTTCAGCCTCTGATACGCCTTTGTGCTGGTTCGGCTCGCGATACAGCAGATACCACACCAGCGCCCAAATCATGCCCGCCACGCCGGTAATCAGAAACAGCCCGCGCCAGCCAAACGCAGCCTGCACGTGAAACAGCAGCGGCGTCATACAGGCGAGGCCAACAAACTGTGCGGACGAGTAGATGCCAATTGCACTGGCACGCTCCTGCTCGGGGAACCAGCTGGAAATCACCCGATTGTTAGCCGGCATCACCGGCGCCTCGAAGGCGCCGACGCCGAGGCGCAGACCGAACAGCGCGCCGAAGCTGCTGGCAAAAGCGTGCAGCGCGGTGATCAGCGACCAGGCAAACAGACCCGCGCCGTATACCAGCCGCGCGCCGAGACGATCGATCAGGAATCCGCCGGGAATCTGCAGCGCCGCATAGATCCAGCCGAACGCCGAGAAGATCAGCCCCATCTCCAGCGGCGTGAAGCGCAGTTCACCGGCCATCTGCGTGGCGGCCACCGACAGGTTGGTGCGATCCATGTAGTTAATGATGATGTTGATAAACACCAGGGCCAGCATCATAAAGCGTGTGCGTCCGGCTCGCACGCTGACAGCGCTTTGGCTAAGTGGCTGTTCTGTCATAATACAACTCTCCCGAGGGGCAGAAGTGTTTCTTTAATAGAAACACAGGCGGCGCTTTTCAGCGAATCTGTAGCGATAAATTTGCGATCGCGGATACGTTAAACCTGAGCAAAGCCGAACTTTTTGCTAATTTCAAACTCAGACCATCACGCATAGTAATGTGTTTTGGGTTTCGCCATAGTGGCGACCTGCAAATTGAACCCTTCAAGGAGGACTTTCGTGAAACTGAAAGCACTGGCGCTGGCCGCCGTAATGAGCACGGGCGCACTGTCCGGTCTGGTCCAGGCGGGAGAAGTGCCGAACGGACCGCACGTGGTGACATCAGGACAGGCCAGCGTGGATGCCCGTCCGGATATGGCGACGCTCTCCATCGTGGTGAATGTTTCGTCGAAAGACGCGGCGGATGCAAAAAAACAGGCTGACGACCGCGTGGCGCAATATTTTGATTTCCTGCAAAAGAACGGCATCGAGAAGAAAGATATTGATGCGGCTAATCTCAGCACCCAGCCGGAGTATGACTACACCAAAGAGGGCAAATCGGTGCTGAAAGGCTACCGTGCGGTGCGTCAGGTGGAAGTGACGCTGCGCCAGCTGGATAAGCTGAATGAGCTGCTGGACGGCGCGCTGAAGTCGGGCCTGAATGAGATTCGTTCTGTTGAGCTGGGCGTGGCTAACGCGGACAGCTACAAAGATCAGGCGCGTAAAGCGGCGATTGCCAATGCCACACAGCAGGCGAGCGCCCTGGCGGAAGGCTTCAATGCCAAGCTGGGCTCGGTGTACAGCATTCGCTATCACGTGGCTAACTACCAGCCGATGCCGATGGCGCGCATGTACAAAGCGGCCGGTGCCGCAGCGGATACCACCGCGCAGCAGACCTACGAGCAGCAGAGCATCCATTTTGACGATCAGGTGGATGTGGTATTCGAAATCAAACCGAATACGGCGCAGTAAGTTAGCCTGTAAAATTGTAGCGGCGCGATTCATCGCGCTCTCCAGCAGCAGAACCGCTGTTAAAACGCGCGATGAATCGCGCCGCTACGACTATTGTGCGCTAATCTGAAGGGCGCTAAGCCGCAACTTCATCCTGGCGCAATACGCGGTGGCCGTGGGCAATCAGCGCATCGGTCACGCTGCGCATCAGACGGCTTTCCGGCGCGAAACGGTGCCAGTACAGCATCCGGCGCTGATACAGACCCGGCGTCAAATCGACCAGCTCTCCCTGCGCCAGCTCGCGCTCAATCTGCAGGTGCGGAATCATACAGCACACCGATCCCTGACGCGCCAGCTGCACAAAAGCCTCTGACGAGTTCACGATGTGGCACGGCACGCTGCCCGGCGATAAATCAAAGTTCTGCTGCAAAAAGGCCTGATGCATATCGTCGAGGTGATCAAACGCCACCGCCGGGGCTTTCAGCAGCGCCGAGCGCGTCACGCCATTGGGGAAATAGCGAGCGGCAAACTCCGGCGAGGCGCAGAACAGATAGTCCAGCGCACCCAGCTGATCCACCAGACAGCTTGGCAACGGCTGCGGCTGGATACTCACCGCCCCGACCACCTCACCGCGCCGTAAACGCTCCTGCGTGCGGGTTTCATCTTCCACCTGCAGATTCAGGCGCACCGGCGAGTCAGCCAGCACATCTTTCAGCGCCGGCAGCAGCCAGGTAGCAAGACTGTCGGCGTTCACCGCCAGCGACAGCAGCAACGGCGTGGTGCCGCCGTTATCATCGCCCAGCCACTCCTCTTCCAGCAGCTCCACCTGATGCAGCAGCGCCAGCAATTTTTGTCCCTGCTCGGTCGGGCGCGGCGGCACGGTACGCACCAGCAGCGGCTGACCAAATAAATTTTCCAGCTGTTTAATGCGCTGCGACACCGCAGACTGCGTGATGCACAGCTTCTGGGCCGCACGCTCAAAGCCGCGTTCGCGAATCACAGCATCCAGCGCCTGAAGCGTTCGATAATCCGGGCGTTTCATTGTTGTTCTCTCTCGTTCAGGGTGGAAACTACTATGCCATAAAACGGCGAAGCTGTGCGGCCGACGCGTTTTTGCGGGCTGGCTTCCAAAGGCTTACATCCAACGTCCGTCAGCCGCGCTTTTTGACAGCGCCTTGTTTTATACTACGCGCACTTCGATGTCGCACAGGTTTTAAACATACCATGACCCAGGATGAACTGAAAAAAGCGGTAGGTTGGGCAGCGCTGCAGTACGTGCAGCCAGGCACCATTGTTGGCGTAGGCACCGGTTCAACGGCGGCGCATTTTATTGACGCGCTTGGTACCATCAGGGATCAGATCGAGGGCGCGGTTTCCAGTTCGGAAGCCTCAACCGAAAAGCTCAAATCGCTGGGCATTCCGGTGTTCGATCTCAACAACGTGGATGCGCTGTCGGTGTATGTCGACGGGGCTGATGAGATCAATCCACAGATGCAGATGATCAAGGGCGGTGGCGCGGCGCTGACGCGCGAGAAAATTGTTGCGGCGGTGGCGCAGAAATTTATCTGCATCGCGGATGCGTCCAAACAGGTCGATGTGCTGGGCAACTTCCCGCTTCCGGTGGAGGTGATTCCGATGGCGCGCGCTTATGTGGCGCGGGAGCTGGTGAAGCTGGGCGGCCTGCCGGAGTATCGTCAGCACGTGGTTACGGATAACGGCAACATTATTATCGACGTACATAATCTGCGCATCCTTGACCCGATTGCGCTGGAAAAAACCATCAATGCGCTGCCGGGCGTCGTCACCGTGGGGCTGTTTGCCGCACGCGGAGCGGATATCGCGCTGATTGGTACGCCGGACGGCGTGAAAACCATCACCAATTGATCTCACCGGCGCGCCGCCAGCGCCGGTTATTTCCATCCGCAAAACATCTTTTCTTGCTGCAGTGAAATTTGGTGACTTATGTCACAAATGATTCATCAACAGCAGGTTCGTACTTTGCGCTCTCGTCATCTCACGATTTTGTGTGGATTTGTGTTGTCTGCACGTGGGCGCGTGCTGGCGTGCAGGCAATCGTTTGTATTGCCGCGCCGGAAAATTTTGATATTTTGACAGAAGGCTACCTTATGGTAGTCCTCGTTGAATTCTGAATAGGGTCGGGAAATGGCAAAGGTATCACTGGAAAAAGACAAGATTAAGTTCCTGCTGGTGGAAGGCGTTCACCAGAGTGCGCTGGATAATCTGCGCGCCGCAGGTTACACCAACATCGAGTTCCACAAAGGCGCACTGGATGCTGAGACGCTGAAGTCCTCCATCCGCGATGCCCACTTCATTGGTATCCGTTCCCGTACCCAACTGACTGAAGAGATCTTCGCGGCAGCTGAAAAGCTGGTGGCGGTGGGCTGCTTCTGTATTGGTACTAACCAGGTTGATCTCAGCGCGGCAGCGAAACGCGGCGTGCCGGTGTTCAACGCCCCGTTCTCCAATACCCGTTCGGTCGCGGAACTGGTGATCGGCGAAATGCTGCTGATGCTGCGCGGCATTCCGGAAGCCAACGCCAAAGCACACCGCGGCATCTGGAATAAAATCGCCACCGGTTCGTACGAAGCGCGTGGTAAGAAGCTGGGTATCATTGGCTACGGCCATATCGGGATGCAGCTCGGCGTGCTGGCGGAAAGCCTCGGTATGCACGTATTTTTCTACGATATCGAAAACAAGCTGCCGCTGGGCAATGCCACCCAGGTGCGCCATCTCTCTGACCTGCTGAACATGAGTGATGTGGTCAGCCTGCACGTGCCGGAAACGCCGTCCACGCAGAACATGATTGGCAGCGAAGAGCTGGCGCTGATGAAGCCCGGCGCGCTGTTGATCAACGCCGCGCGCGGTACCGTGATCGACATCCCGGCGCTGTGTAATGCGCTGGCCAGCAAGCACCTCGCCGGTGCGGCCATCGACGTCTTCCCGGTTGAACCTGCAACCAACAGCGATCCGTTCAACTCGCCGTTGTGCGAATTCGACAACGTGATCCTGACGCCGCACATCGGCGGATCCACGCAGGAAGCGCAGGAGAACATCGGTCTGGAAGTGTCTGGCAAGCTGGCCAAGTACTCTGACAACGGCTCGACGCTCTCTGCAGTTAACTTCCCGGAAGTCTCGCTGCCGATGCACGCTGCCAGCGCCAGCCGCCTGCTGCACATCCATGAAAACCGCCCGGGCGTGCTGACCGCCATCAACCAGATCTTTGCCGAGCAGGGCATCAACATTGCCGCTCAGTATCTGCAAACCTCGCCAGTGATGGGCTATGTGGTTATCGATATTGATGCCGAAGAGGATGTGGCGGAGAAAGCGCTGCAGCTGATGAAGGCGATTCCGGGCACCATGCGCGCCCGTCTGCTGTACTGACAGTGCAGGGCGCCGCTGGGCGCCCTGTCTTTATCCCGCCAGCGTTTCCCACTGCCACAGCTTTGACGGCGTCAGAATTGCCGGCAATGGCACATCCCAGGCCGCCACCGGCAGCGCATCCACGCGCTGGCAGTCGTGCGCAATACCCAGCGGTAAAAAGCCATGCTGCTGCCAGTGCTGTAGCGTGCGATCGTAAAAACCCCCGCCCATGCCTAAGCGTTGTCCCTGCGCATCAAATGCCACCAGCGGTACCAGCATCACATCCAGCTGATCGAGTGTCGCCAGCTGCGTAATATCCAGCGGCGGCTCAGGGTTGCGCAGCTTGTTAGGCCGCAGCGGGGTTTCTGGCGTGTAGCGCAAAAAAAGCAGGTGACCGGGCGCAAACGGATGCAGCACCGGCAGAAAGACCTGCTTCTTTTGCTGCCACAGTTTGGCAATCAGCGGTCGGGTATTGATTTCGCCGTCGACGGAGAGAAACAGCGCGATGCGTTGTGCGCTGGCCAGCGGGGCAAAATTAATGGCATGTTCAGCCAGCAGATCGGCGGCCTCAACCTGTTGCTCAGGCGTAAGATTGCGGCGCAGATGGCGCACATGCTGACGAATATCCTGTCGGTCGAGAAGAGAAGGTGCTGGCATGATGTCCCCGGCTGATAAGGCTGTTGATAGCCACATTATCACACCGGGAATAACAGGGTGGAACTAAGAGGAGATCTCCGAGATGCCGCCGCAGGCTGTAACCCTTGAACCCTTGGTTCAAGGTGAGTATGCCGTCGTAACCATCAGGCTTCTCGGACGGACCGAGCATGCTCACAGGTTACAGAGCGTCACACTCTGTTGGTATGAAATATCGGCTCAGGGGACTGGCCCGCTTGCAAACATCTCAGAGAAAATTGACTTCACCGTTACTCTAACACGAGTACCATGAAGTGTTATTCGAATTTAGGGCCCTGACGTTCAGTTATGCGACCTTGCTCAACTAATGCCTGCTCAATGGTCTGCTGCAGCATACGGATGCGTTGTTCCATATTGGCTGCGTAATCGCGCGTTTTACCTTTCTCTTGTGCCAGCTCGTGGCAAATGTTTAACGCGGCGATGAACACCAGCTGCTCTGTATTTGTGACTCTAGTGCGAACTTTTAAATCTTGCAACCGTTGATTGAGATCCTCTGCGGCCAGATTCAGCGCATCTTGCTGTTCAGGCGGACAATTCACTCTCAATGAACGACCAAAAATCTGAATATCTACCGGTTGTGCAGACATGCCACCATCCTGACTGATTACTTCGTTCGCATCTCCCTTACCTGTCAATGGGTTGGGAGGTGCGCAACTATATAGACCCGCGTGATAAGTTACAACCCCTTTTCTGGAAACCCTGAGGCACCTGGTGGTAGCATAACACGAACTTATTCTGCCAACGACGACCAAAGCTTATGTCTTTACAGAACGCAACACCCACTTACAACGCGCTGGCCGCGGCACTTTCCCAGCAGGGCGTAGGCATGACGCCCGCCGAGATGCACGGACTGCTGTGTGGCATTCTGTGCGGCGGCAATCAGGACAGCAGCTGGAAAACCCTGGTGCACGACCTGACTAACGAGGGCATGGCGTTCTCGCAAAGCCTGTCGCAGCCGCTGCAGGCGCTGCATGAAAACCTGGCCAACACGCTGGATGAAGAGGGGTTCCTGTTCCAGCTGATGCTGCCGGATGAGGAAGACATCACGGTGTTCGATCGTGCTGACGCGCTGGCCGGCTGGGTCAATCACTTCCTGCTGGGCCTGGGCGTGACGCAGCCGAAGCTGGACAAAGTGACCGGTGAGACCGGCGAAGCGATTGACGATCTGCGCACCATTGCGCAACTTGGCTACGATGAAGATGAAGATCAGGAAGAGCTCGAACAGTCGCTGGAAGAGGTGATTGAGTACGTGCGCGTTGCCGCGCTGCTCTGCCATGACACCTTCACCCGGCCACGCACGCCGACCGCACCGGAAGTGCAAAAACCTACGCTACACTAAGCGCGTCATCGTGGGCAGGTCGCTGCCCGTTTTCTACAGGGAGTGCAAATATGATTACACTGGAAACTTTCCGGCAACGTCGTCAGGCGCTGATCGCCCGCATGGCGCCCGGCAGCGCGGCTTTGATTTTTGCTGCACCTGAAGTGACGCGCAGCAACGATACCGAATATCCCTTTCGCCAGAACAGCGACTTCTGGTACTTCACCGGCTTCAACGAGCCGCAGGCGCTGCTGGTATTAATCAAGAGCGATGACAATCATAACCATAGCGTGCTGTTTAACCGCGTACGCGACCTGACGGCAGAGATCTGGTTCGGGCGTCGGCTTGGTCAGGAAGCCGCGCCGGCGAAGCTGGGCGTTGACCGCGCGCTGCCGTGGGATGCGATTGACGAGCAGCTGCACCAGCTGCTCAACGGACTCGACGTGGTCTATCACGCACAGGGTGAATACGCGGAGGCGGATACGCTGGTGTTCAGTGCGCTGGAGAAACTGCGCCGCGGTTTCCGGCAAAACCTCAGCGCGCCGGCGACGCTGACCGACTGGCGTCCCTGGGTGCATGAGATGCGCCTGTTTAAAAGCGAAGACGAGATCGCCATTCTGCGCCGCGCAGGAAAAATCAGCGCGCTGGCACATACCCGTGCGATGCAGGCGTGCCGTCCCGGCATGTTTGAGTATCAGCTGGAAGGCGAAATCCATCACGAATTCACCCGCCACGGCGCGCGCTTTCCGTCTTACAACACCATTGTGGGCTCCGGTGAGAACGGCTGCATTCTGCACTACACCGAAAACGAAAGCGAAATGCGCGACGGCGATCTGGTGCTGATTGATGCCGGTTGCGAATTCCATGGCTACGCTGGCGATATCACCCGCACCTTCCCGGTTAACGGTAAATTCAGCCAGCCGCAGCGCGAGATCTACGACATCGTGCTCGCCTCGCTGTATAAGGCGCTGTCGATGTTCCGCCCGGGCATCAGCATCCATGAAGTCAATGACGAAGTGGTGCGTATCATGATCACCGGTCTGGTCGATCTGGGCATTCTGGAAGGCAATATCGATACGCTGTTTGAAGAGCAGGCGCACCGTCCGTTCTTTATGCACGGCCTTGGTCACTGGCTGGGGCTGGACGTGCACGACGTCGGCCACTACGGCACGCCCAGCCGCGACCGCCTGCTTGAACCCGGCATGGTGCTCACCGTTGAACCGGGCCTGTATATCGCGCCGGATGCCAAAGTGCCGGCGCAGTATCGTGGCATCGGTATCCGTATCGAAGACGACATCGTCATCACCGCCGACGGTAATGAAAACCTGACCGACAGCGTGGTAAAAGACGCTGAGGCGATCGAAGCACTGATGGCGGCGGCGCGCGGCGTATGAGTATCCTGATTGCAGGCGGCGGCATGACCGGCGCCACGCTGGCACTGGCGATTTCGCATCTGACGCAGGGCCAGTTGCCGGTGACGCTGATTGAACGTCATCAGCCGGACAGCCGCGCGCACCCGGGCTTTGACGGGCGCGCCATCGCGCTGGCGGCGGGCACCTGTCAGCAGCTGGCGGAAATTGACCTGTGGCGTTCGCTGGCGGACTGCGCCACGCCCATTACCCACATCCACGTTTCCGATCGCGGGCACAGCGGGTTTGTTCAGCTGCAGGCTGAGGATTATCAGCTGTCGGCGTTGGGCAACGTGGTCGAGCTGTATGACGTGGGACAGCGCCTGTTTAAACGTCTGCGTGAGGCACCCGGCGTGACGCTGTGCTGTCCGGATCACGTGACCTCAGTAACCCGCAGCGCTGATAGCGTGCAGGCGACGCTCAGCAGCGGCGCAACGTTACAGGGCGCGCTGCTGGTGGCCGCTGACGGCGCACGCTCGCCGCTGGCGGCATCCTGCGGCATTCGCTGGCAGCGCGACGACTACCAGCAGCTGGCGGTGATTGCCAACGTCGCGACGCAGTTGCCGCATCAGGGTCGCGCGTTTGAGCGCTTCACCCGGCATGGCCCGCTGGCGCTGCTACCGATGTCCGGCAACCGTCTGTCGCTGGTGTGGTGTCATCCGGCGGCTGCCGAAGCCACGGTTAAGCAGTGGGACGATGCCACCTTCCTGCATGAATTACAGCGCGCCTTTGGCTGGCGGCTGGGGCGCTTTACTCACGCCGGCCAGCGCGAAATCTATCCGCTGGCGCTGCAGACCGCAGAGCGTCAGGTGACGCACCGGCTGGCACTGGTCGGCAATGCGGCGCAGACGCTGCATCCGATCGCCGGGCAGGGCTTTAACCTCGGTTTGCGCGATGTGATGTCGCTGGCGGAAACCCTTGCGGCGGCGCATCGTCACCAGCAGGATCCGGGCAGCCACGCGGTGTTGCACCATTTTGCTGCGCGCCGCCAGCCGGATCGCGCGGCGACCATTGGCGTCACCGACGGTCTGGTGCGGCTGTTCGCCAACCGTTATGCCCCGCTGGTGGCAGGACGAAATCTTGGGCTGGTGGCAATGGACCACCTGCCATGGCTGCGAAACCCACTTGCCGTGCGCACGCTCGGCTGGGTTAAGCGTTAAGCATGAATTAAGGGGCAGCAATGCAAACATTTGATGTGGCGATTGCCGGTGGCGGCATGGTCGGTCTGGCGGTGGCCTGTGGCTTACAGGGCAGCGGCCTGCGCGTTGCGGTGCTGGAAAAAGCGCCTGAGCCACAATTTGATGCGGCGGCGCCAGCGTCGGTTCGCGTCTCGGCCATCAACGCCGCCAGCGAGCGTCTGCTGCAAAAACTCGATGTCTGGTCCACCATCCTCGCGCTGCGCGCCAGCGCGTATCACGGCATGGAAGTGTGGGATCAGGACAGCTTTGGCTCGATCAGCTTTGATGACGAGCAGCAGGGACTGTCGCACCTCGGACATATCATTGAAAACGAGGTGATTCACAGTGCGCTGTGGCAGCGCGCCAGCCAGTGCAGCGAGGTGACGCTGATTGCGCCGGCTCAGCTGCAGCAGGTGGCGTTTGGCGATAATGAAGCCTTTATTACCCTGCAGGACGGCAGCATGATGAGCGCGCGCCTGTTGATTGCTGCGGACGGGGCCAACTCGTGGCTGCGTGACAAAGCGGATATCCCGATTACTTTCTGGGATTACGAACATCACGCGCTGGTGGCCAATGTTCGCACCGATATGCCGCACGATGCCATCGCGCGCCAGGTGTTCCACGGCGACGGCATTCTGGCCTTACTGCCGATGCAGGATCCGCACCTGTGCTCCATCGTCTGGTCGCTGTCACCGCAGGAAGCGGCGCGACTGCAATCCATGCCGGAAGCGTTGTTTAACCAGCAGCTGTCGGTGGCATTCGATATGCGCCTTGGTCTGTGCCAGGTGGAAAGCGAACGGAAAACCTTCCCGCTGATGGCGCGTTACGCCCGCAACTTTGCTGCGCACCGGCTGGCGCTGGTGGGCGATGCGGCGCATACCATCCATCCGCTGGCCGGGCAGGGGGTTAACCTCGGCTTTATGGATGCCGCCGAGCTGATTGGCGAAATCCGCCGTCTGCATCAGCAGGGCAAAGATATCGGCCAGCATCTCTATTTGCGGCGTTATGAACGCAGCCGCAAGCACAGCGCAGCGCTGATGCTGGCCGGCATGCAGGGTTTCCGTGAGCTGTTTGCCGGGCACCATCCGGCGAAAAAACTGCTGCGCGACGTCGGGCTGAAGCTGGCCGACACGCTGCCTGGCGTAAAGCCGTTACTGCTGAAGCAGGCCATGGGCCTCAACGACCTGCCCGGCTGGATCCGCTAACCCTCCTTATTATGGCACCGTTTCAGGTGCCGTTTTTCCTGCACTGACGTTACGCGATCGCTCTCAAGGGTGGGCATGGCAGTCGGCTGCCGCTCATAAATCACCGAACTGCACAGCGTTGTCGCCATCCATCGCGACCCTGTTCGCACCCGGTAACGTCACTGCAAAACCCGCCCCGGCACCATTATTGTGCATCGCTGCACCCGAATTGCCCTTCATTTGATTTATTCTAATTTCAGGCCTCAATTCGCATTACTTTAACTAATCCAAAATGCTTTTTGCTCCCGAACCATTTCCCTTGTCTGCGGCACAGCTTCCATTATTCGGCTGAATTACTGCGTAACAGGTGAATTATATGCGCGGTAAATCACATAAATGCAGTGAGATGTGCTGGAGTGGCTGCCGGGGCAGCACAAAGGATGATAAGGTTTCACCCTCGTTTTCCTTATGGTTAATTGCCGTATTCGGTGGTAACTTCAGCGTAAAGAGAACGTTTGCGTCGCTCAAAACTGACGGCGCAGGCGCGTCACACTCACTTGTCTTCACAGGATGGTTATGACTCAGCAAACGCCTCTATTCGAACAGCATCAGGCCTGCGGTGCCCGCATGGTGGACTTCCACGGCTGGATGATGCCGCTGCACTACGGCTCGCAAATGGATGAGCACCATGCGGTGCGCAACGATGCCGGAATGTTTGACGTTTCCCACATGACCATTGTCGATCTGCACGGCGCGCGCACCCGTAAATTTCTGCGTTACCTGCTGGCCAACGACGTCGCCAAACTGACTCAGCCCGGCAAAGCCCTCTATACCGGCATGCTGAATGCTTCAGCTGGCGTCATTGATGATTTAATTGTTTACTTTATGAGCGAAGATTTCTTCCGCCTGGTGGTCAACTCCGCCACGCGCGAGAAGGATCTGGCGTGGATCGCTGAGCATGCGCAGCCGTTTGGGGTTGCGCTCACCGAGCGTGACGATCTGGCGCTCATCGCCGTACAGGGACCGAACGCGCAGCAAAAAGCACAGAGCCTGTTTAGCGCGGCACAGCGTGACGCGGTGGCTGGCATGAAGCCGTTCTTTGGCGTACAGGCCGGCGATCTGTTTGTCGCCACGACCGGTTATACCGGTGAAGCCGGTTATGAAATCGCCCTGCCTGCTGCTCAGGCCGCAGATTTCTGGCAGCAGCTGCTGGCCGCAGGCGTGAAACCAGCCGGACTGGGCGCACGCGATACGCTGCGTCTCGAAGCTGGCATGAATCTGTATGGTCAGGAGATGGATGAAGGCGTTTCGCCGCTGGCCGCCAACATGGGCTGGACCATCAGCTGGGAGCCCGCCGACCGTAATTTCATTGGCCGTGAAGCGCTGGAAGCGCAGCGCGAGAACGGCACGGAAAAACTGGTCGGGCTGGTGATGACCGAAAAGGCGTGCTGCGTAACGGTCTGACGGTGCGCTTTACCGATGCGCAGGGACAGCCGCAGCAGGGCATCATTACCAGCGGCTCCTTCTCGCCAACGCTGGGCTACAGCATTGCGCTGGCGCGCGTGCCGGCCAGTATCGGTGAGCAGGCGATTGTTGAAATCCGCAATCGTGAAATGCCGGTGAAAGTGACTAAACCTATTTTTGTTCGCGCCGGCAAGCCGGTCGCTCAGTAATTTTTTTTCAGGAGAAATGGCGATGAGCAATGTGCCAAATGAATTGAAGTACCGTGATAGCCACGAGTGGGTACGTAAAGAAGCCGACGGTACGTTTACCGTGGGCATCACCGAACACGCGCAGGAACTGCTGGGCGACATGGTGTTTGTCGACCTGCCTGACGTGGGCGCCAGCTTTGCCGCCGGTGACGACTGTGCGGTAGCCGAATCCGTGAAAGCCGCATCGGATATCTATGCCCCGCTGAGCGGTGAAATCGTGGCAGTCAACGAAGCGCTGGGCGATGCCCCGGAGCTGGTTAACAGCGAACCGTACGCCGCCGGCTGGCTGTTCCGCATCAAAGCCAGCGATGAGTCCGAGCTCGACGCGATGCTCGATGCCGCCGCCTACAAAGCGTCTATCGACGAGTAACCGGTAGTCTCTGAAGGTGCTGCACTGCGGCGCCTTCTTTTTTATCTGCCTGATTTAATGCCATTTTGTCACCCAGCCCGATTCAGGATGTACTGTAAATGACCCAGACTCTCAGCCAGCTCGAACATAACGGTGCTTTTATTGAGCGCCATATCGGTCCTGATGCCGCGCAGCAGGCCACCATGCTGGAAGCGATTGGTGCCAGCTCGCTGGCTTCGCTGATCGCTTCAATTGTGCCTGCTGATATCCAGCTGCCAGGCCCGCCGGCGGTAGGCGATGCCGCGACTGAACAGCAGGCGCTGGCAGAGCTGAAAGCCATTGCCAGCCAGAATCAGCGTTACAAATCCTGGATTGGAATGGGTTACAGCGCCGTGATCACCCCGCCGGTGATTCTGCGCAACATGCTGGAAAACCCGGGCTGGTACACGGCCTACACGCCGTATCAGCCGGAAGTGTCGCAGGGCCGTCTGGAAGCGCTGCTCAATTTCCAGACCCTGACGCTCGATCTCACCGGGCTGGATATCGCTTCAGCTTCGCTGCTGGATGAAGCCACCGCGGCCGCCGAAGCGATGGCGATGGCTAAACGCGTCAGCAAGCTGAAAAACGCGACCAAATTCTTTATCGCCGATGACATCCATCCGCAAACGCTGGATGTGGTGCGCACCCGCGCCGAAACCTTTGGCTTTGAGCTGATTATCGATCGCGCCGAAAAAGCCCGCGAGCACGACGATCTGTTTGGCGTGCTGCTGCAGCAGGTCGGTACCAGCGGAGAAGTGCACGACTACCGTGAACTGATTGCTGAGCTGAAAAGCCGCAAAGTGGTGGTGAGCGTGGCGGCGGATTTCATGGCGCTGGTGCAGCTGGAAGCGCCGGGCAAACAAGGTGCTGATATCGTCTTCGGTTCCGCCCAGCGCTTTGGCGTACCGATGGGCTACGGCGGTCCGCACGCGGCCTTCTTTGCCAGCCGTGATGAGCACAAGCGCTCCATGCCGGGCCGTATCATCGGTGTGTCACGCGATGCCGCAGGTAACACTGCACTGCGCATGGCGATGCAGACGCGCGAACAGCACATCCGCCGTGAGAAAGCCAACTCCAACATCTGTACTTCACAGGTGCTGCTGGCGAATATCGCCGGCCTGTACGCGGTTTACCATGGCCCGGCCGGACTGAAGCGCATCGCCTCGCGCATTCACCGTCTGACCTCGATTCTGGCGGCAGGCCTGCAAAACGGCGGCCTGAAGCTGCGCCATCACAGCTGGTTCGATACGCTGACCGTTGAAGTCACGGACAAAGCGGCGGTGCTGAACCGTGCGCTGAGCTTCGGCGTCAACCTGCGCAGCGATATCCTCAATGCGGTCGGTATCACGCTGGATGAAACCACCACGCGTGAAGATGTGCTGGCGCTGTTTGCCATTCTGCTGGGCGACGCGCACGGCCAGGATATCGAGGCGCTGGACGCCGCAGTGGCGGCGGAAAACAGCGCTATTCCGGCCGGCCAGCAGCGTACCAGCGAATTCCTTACCCATCCGGTGTTCAACCGTCATCACAGCGAAACTGAGATGATGCGCTACATGCACAGCCTGGAGAAAAAGGATCTGGCGCTGAATCAGGCGATGATCCCGCTCGGCTCATGCACCATGAAACTGAATGCCGCCGCCGAAATGATTCCGATTACCTGGCCGGAATTCGCTGAACTGCACCCGTTCTGTCCGGCAGAGCAGGCGACTGGCTACCTGCAGATGATCGGCCAGCTGTCACAGTGGCTGGTCCAGCTCACCGGTTACGATGCGCTGTGCATGCAGCCAAACTCTGGCGCGCAGGGTGAATACGCCGGCCTGCTGGCCATCCGTCGCTATCATGAGAGCCGTAATGAAGGTGACCGTACTATCTGTCTGATCCCGAGCTCGGCGCACGGCACCAACCCGGCGTCTGCGCAGATGGCGGGCATGGCGGTCGTGGTGGTGGCCTGTGATAAGCAGGGCAACATCGATCTCGGCGATCTGCGTGAGAAGGCGGCACAGGCCGGTGATGCGCTGTCGTGCATCATGGTGACCTATCCGTCGACGCACGGCGTGTACGAAGAGACCATTCGCGAAGTGTGCCAGATCGTGCATCAGTACGGCGGCCAGGTGTACCTCGACGGCGCAAACATGAACGCGCAGGTAGGGATCACCACGCCGGGCTATATCGGCGCTGACGTGTCGCATCTCAACCTGCACAAAACCTTCTGCATTCCGCACGGCGGTGGCGGTCCGGGCATGGGGCCTATCGGGGTAAAAGCGCATCTGGCACCATTCGTACCGGGCCATAGCGTGGTGCAGATTGACGGCGTGCTGACCCAGCAGGGCGCGGTTTCTGCGGCGCCGTTCGGCAGCGCATCTATTCTGCCCATTAGCTGGATGTACATTCGCATGATGGGCGCAGAAGGGCTGAAGCAGGCCAGCTCGGTGGCGATTCTCAACGCCAACTACATCGCCAGCCGGCTGCAGTCAGCGTACCCGATTCTGTACGCCGGCCGCGACGGCCGCGTGGCGCATGAGTGCATTCTCGACATTCGTCCGCTGAAAGAGCAGACCGGCATCAGCGAGCTGGATATCGCGAAACGCCTGATCGACTACGGCTTCCATGCGCCGACCATGTCGTTCCCGGTCGCCGGCACGCTGATGGTCGAGCCGACCGAATCCGAGAGCAAAATCGAGCTGGACCGCTTTATTGACGCGATGCTGGCGATCCGCATGGAAATCGATCGCGTAGCCGACGGTGAATGGCCGGCTGACGACAACCCGCTGGTGAATGCACCGCATACCCAGATGGAAATCGTCGGCGACTGGACTCATCCGTACAGCCGCGAGCTGGCGGTCTTCCCGGCCGGCAGCGCCAACAAATACTGGCCGACCGTTAAGCGTCTCGACGATGTGTTTGGCGATCGCAATGTGTTCTGTTCATGCGTTCCGATGAGCGAATACCAGTAATTTGCAGGCGTAATCCAAACCCTTCAGTAATACTAAAGGCCGATTTGTCGGCCTTTTTTTATGGGAGAAGCATATGAATCTGGCACTGGTCACCGGCGGTAGCCGCGGAATTGGACGGGCAACATCGCTGCTGCTGGCGCAGGCGGGTTATCGCGTGGCAATCAATTTCCGGCAGCGCGCAGCAGAAGCGTTGCAGGTGGTAGCAGATATCGAAGCGCAGGGCGGCAGCGCGTTTGCCTTACAGGCGGATATTGCCGATGAAGCGCAGGTGGTGCGCATGTTCCGCCAGCTGGATCAGCAGCCGTGCGCGCTGCGCGTGCTGGTGAATAACGCCGGTATTCTCTTCTCCCAGTGCCGGGTTGAGGATCTGGATGCTGCGCGCATTCAGCGCGTGCTGGCAACCAACGTCACCGGCACGTTTATCTGCTGCCGCGAAGCGGTAAAACGCATGAGCACCGCACACGGCGGTCAGGGCGGCGCTATTGTTAACGTCTCGTCAGCGGCCGCGCGTACCGGCTCGCCCAATGAGTATGTCGATTATGCGGCGTCGAAAGGCGCGATGGACACGCTGACCAGAGGATTGTCACTGGAAGTGGCAGCGCAGGGGATTCGCGTCAACAGCGTGCGGCCAGGGCTGATCTACACCGATATGCATGCCGACGGCGGCGAGCCGGGGCGCGTTGATCGTCTCGCGGCATCGCTGCCAATGCAGCGCGGCGGCCAGGCGGAGGAGATCGCTGCCGCCATCGCCTGGCTGGCCAGTGACGCCGCTTCTTACGTCACCGGCAGCTTTATTGATGCATCAGGCGGCCGTTAAGCCGCACGTCACAGCCTGTCTGCGCACGGCGCACATTTATACGTCGCGCGCCATTAGCGGTTACAGCACTTCACCATTGCTGGCAATCACCTGCTGATACCAGGCGAAACTCTTCTTCTTCGAACGGGCAAAGCTGCCGCTGCCGTCATCGTTTTTATCGACGTGGATAAAGCCGTAGCGCTTGCTGTACTGGCCGGTGGTAAAGGAGACGCAGTCGATGCAGCCCCACGGCGTATAGCCGAGCAGATCAACGCCATCCAGCGCCACCGCTTTTTTCATCTCTTCGATGTGCGCGCGCAGATAATCAATGCGGTAGTCATCTTCGATTACGCCCTCAGCATTGGCTTTATCAATGGCACCAAAGCCGTTCTCAACGATAAACAGCGGCTTCTGGTAGCGCTCATACAGCGCATTCAGCACGTAGCGCAGGCCGACCGGATCAATCTGCCAGCCCCAGTCAGACGCTTTCACATGCGGGTTAGGCACTACGCCGTCGAAGCCGGTGATCGGGTCGTCGACGCCGCTGGCTTTGGTGTCCACCGCGTTGCTCATGTAGTAGCTGAAACCGATGTAGTCGCAGCAGCCCTGACGCAGCGTTTCGGCGTCATCGGCTTCCATCGCAATGTGATAGCCCTTGCGCGCCCACTCTTTCAGCGTATAAGCCGGGTACGCGCCGCGCATCTGCACGTCGCTGAACACGTAGCGCTGATGCATCGACTCCTGCGCGCGCATCACGTCGTCTGGATGGCAGGAGAACGGATAGACCGGTACCATGGCGATCATGCAGCCAATCTGGAAATCCGGGTTGATTTCGTGGCCGCGCTTCACCACTTTGGCACTGGCAACGAACTGGTGATGCATCACCTGATACATCGTCTGCTCCGGCTTTTCATGCTCTGTGAATACGACGCCGGAGCAGCAGTAGCCGAACAGCGGATACTGCCAGTTGCGCTGGTTATTGATTTCATTGAAGGTCATCCAGTACTTCACCTTGTGGCGATAGCGCGTCATCACCACGTCACTGAAGCGCACAAAGAAATCGACCACTTTGCGATTAGCCCAGCCGCCGTACTCTTTAACCAGATGATAAGGCATCTCAAAGTGCGACAGGGTAATCACCGGTTCGATGCCATATTTCAGCAGTTCATCAAACAGGTCATCGTAAAATTGCAGGCCGGCTTCATTGGGCTGCAGTTCATCGCCGTTGGGGAAAATGCGCGTCCAGGCAATCGAGGTGCGGAAGCATTTGAAACCCATCTCAGCAAACAGCGCCACGTCCTGTTTGTAGTGTGAATAGAATTCCACCGCCTGATGGTTGGGATAGTGCTGGCCGGGCTGGACGCCGGGCGTGATGACGCGATCAACGCCGTGTGCGCCGCCGGTGAGAACATCGGCGATGCTGACGCCTTTGCCGCCCTGATCCCAGCCGCCCTCAACCTGATGGGCTGCCACCGCGCCGCCCCAGAGAAATCCGTTGGGTAACTGCAATCCTTCATTCATTTCAATACCTCGTCACGCTGTTGGCGAAAATAACACTGCCCGCAGTGTAACAACTGAAATAGCAAAGTCACGCTATAACACCGGCGCGGAAATGTGACTTGTTACCGCCAAAAAACAGGCTGTTTTATACTTGCGTGAGGCGGGCAATATAACGGCCCAGCGTCTCCAGAATATAAATGACCGGTACCTGGGTGGTAATATCGTAGCGGTCAGGCAGTTTCTCCTGCGGCACATGATAGGAGAGATTGAAATCCGCCATTTTCGCCAGCGAGCAGTTGTCGTGATTGGTGATGGAGATGATTTTACAGTGATGCAGACTGAACTGACTGGCAAAGCGCAGGATCTCTTCGGTTTCGCCAGAGACGGATAAAATAATCGCCAGCGCATTTTCCCAGGCGCTCTTACTCACCGGGTAATAAGGATCATCGATGTGATGACTGAATTTACCAATATTAGAAAAATAGCGTGCACCATATTTGCCAAGGCTGCCTGAAGTACCAGCACCAATAAAGAAAATGTGCTCAGCCTCAATGATCATTTGCGCTGCGGTGGCAATCTGCTGATCAAATTCTGCGTTGTTGATGCTTTTAAAAAAGCTCAGCATTTCTCCGACGCCGGAGGGAAGCAGCACCGGCGCGCTTTGCTCCTGCGCCAGGCGAAAACGGATGCGAAATTCTGACCAGCCGTCACAGTGCATTTTGCGGCAGAAGCGCAGCACCGTGGTGGTCGAGACGCCCGCCTGCGCCGCCAGTTCGCGGATGGTCATATAACTGACACTTTCCCGGTGTTTGATGATGAAGTGATAAACCTGCATCTCAAGGTCATTCAAACGGGACAGGTCGCTGTGTGAAAACATTCGGGCGGCGCTCACGGCAAAAAGAAGCCTCAGTGTAACAGATTGGTTTGCCGCTGGGTTGTCACACCTCTTCACAGAATAATTTTAGCGTACATGTGTACTCTGAAATTGTTCTTCGCTACTCTGGTGCACAGAAAAAGCACAACTTTCGTTACGATGTTCAGGAATCCGACGCCATGGTACAGAACCGACTTATTGCCCAGGGCTATTCACTGGCCGAAGAGATCGCCAACAGCATCAGCCACGGCCTGGGCTGCGTGTTTGGCATCGTGGGGCTGGTGTTGCTGTTGACCCAGGCCGTTGAAATGCAGGCGAATATCACCGCCATTACCAGCTATAGCCTGTACGGCGGCAGCATGATTTTGCTGTTCCTCGCCTCGACGCTGTATCACGCCATTCCGCATCAGCGCGCCAAATACTGGCTGAAGAAATTTGACCACTGCGCCATCTATTTGCTGATCGCCGGGACTTACACGCCGTTTCTGCTGGTCGGGCTGCAATCACCGCTGGCGCAGGGATTGATGGTGGTGATCTGGAGTCTGGCGCTGGCGGGCATCATCTTTAAGCTGACCATTGCGCATCGCTTTAAAGTGCTGTCGCTGGTGACCTATCTCAGCATGGGCTGGCTGTCGCTGGTGGTGATTTATCAGCTGGCAACCAAACTGTCGGCCGGCGGCGTCTGGCTGCTGGCGGCGGGCGGGATTGTCTATTCGCTCGGGGTGATTTTCTATGTGTCGCGCCGTATTCCGTACAATCATGCCATCTGGCACGGTTTCGTGCTGGGCGGCAGCGTGCTGCACTTTTGCGCCATCTATTTTTACGTGATGTAACAAGGCCAGGGTCGCCACTGATGGCGACCCTGCGGCGTACCAGCCGTAACCGTTACTCCTCCAGCGAATAGGGCAGTGGCTGGATGGTCAGCTTACCGCTTTCATCGCCTTCAACGCGCAGCACGCTATCCGGCTCCAGATCGTTGTTCAGCACCGCCTGCACCCACACGCTGCCATCATCCAGCTGTACGCCGCTCAGCACCGTGCCGGTGCGACGCCATTTGTCGCCCATCTGCAACTCCAGCGAACTGGCCGCGTCCGGTACTTTGCTGGCGCTGCCTGCCAGCCAGTAGAGCGCACGTTTATTGGCGCCGCGGAATTTGGCGCGCGCCACCATCTCCTGGCCGGTATAACAGCCTTTTTTAAAGCTGATGGCATCCAGCGCCTGCAGGTTGGTGGCTTGCGGAATCAGCTGCGCCGTGGTGGCGCTGTCGATCACCGGCACGCCCGCCGCAATATCCAGCGCCAGCCAC
>NZ_SDFT01000076.1:0-6231 GCF_004916815.1 Pantoea sp. R102 | reverse complement strand
GTTTGAAGCGCTGGCACCGGTAGCCGGCGCATTTCTGCCACTGGCGCAGGTGACGCACGCGGCGCAGCGCGTGCAGGAGATCATCGATCAACCGCCAGCGATTCACTTCCCGACACAACCGGTTGCGACGCCGCGCGGCCTCAGCCTGACGCTGGAACAGATCGATTTCAGCTATCCGCAGCGGCCAGAAGCGGTGCTGCACAACTTCTCCCTGACGTTAGCAGCCGGTGAACATCTGGCGCTGCTGGGCCCGACCGGCTGCGGAAAATCCAGCCTGCTGGCGCTGATCACGCGCGGCTGGGAAGCTCAGCGCGGCACGATTCGCCTGAACGGGATTGATCTGGCGGCGTGGGACGAAGCCAGCCTGCGTCAACGCATCAGCGTTGTCACGCAGCGCGTCCATCTGTTCAGCCAGACGCTGCGCGCTAACCTGCTGCTGGCAGCACCACAGGCCAGCGATGCACAGCTGATTGACGTATTGCAGCGGGTTGGGCTGGCGCATCTGACGCAGCACAGCGAAGGGCTAAATGCATGGATGGGTGAAGGCGGCCGGCCGCTGTCTGGCGGTGAACTGCGCCGGCTGGCGATTGCCCGTGCGCTGCTGCACGATGGCGATCTGTGGCTGCTGGATGAGCCGACCGAAGGTCTGGATGCTGCGACCGAGCAGCAGATTCTCACGTTGCTACAGCAGGTTAGCCAGGGAAAAACGCTGATCATGGTGACGCATCGCCTGAGCGGACTGGAAAAAATGGATCGCATCTGTGTGCTTGACGGTGGGCAGATTATCGAATCCGGCAGCCATGACGAATTAATCTCAAAAGCGGGACGCTACTGGCGTTTCCAGCAGCGCTTTGCGCTATAGTCTATGCGTTTAGCCTGAGGGTGACCGACGCCATGAGACTGGTACAACTTTCCCGGGATTCGCTCAATTTCCCGCCGCCGGAGATGGCGCTGCGTGAGCCAAACGGCCTGCTGGCCATGGGCGGCGATCTCTCCCCTGCCCGCCTGATGAATGCCTATCAGCGCGGTATTTTTCCGTGGTTTTCGCCCGGCGATCCGATTTTATGGTGGTCGCCAGATCCACGCGCGGTCCTGCTGCCGGAGTCGTTTCATCTCAGCCGCAGCATGGCGCGCTTCCATCGCCGTTCGCCCTATCGCGTCACCATGAATCACGCCTTTGCTCAGGTGGTGGAAGGTTGCGCCAGCGGGCGTCAGGAAGGCACCTGGATCACCTTTGAAGTGAAACGCGCCTGGCTGCGCCTGTATGAGCTGGGTCATGCGCACTCAATTGAGGTCTGGCAGGATCAACGCCTGGTTGGCGGCATGTATGGCCTGGCGCTCGGACAGATTTTTTGCGGCGAGTCGATGTTCAGCCGGGCGGAAAACGCCTCCAAAACCGCGCTGTGGGTTTTCTCACAGCATTTTATTGCGCATCAGGGACGGCTGATTGATTGTCAGGTGCTGAATCCGCATACCGCCTCGCTGGGCGCAGTTGAAATTCCGCGCGTCGATTATCTGCAATACGTGCAAACGCTGGCGTGGCAACCGGTGCAGGCCGGCTGCTGGCAAACACAAACCCTTTTTTGACTGTCCCCGCAGATGTTTTGCACACAATTCCCGACAAAAGTGATACAATAAGCGAGTTTGGTATGTCGTCCGCGCTTCGCTGTGGCGAGCCGGAATTGCCAGGCTGGGAATCTCACCCTGTTCCCGAAGCTGTTTCAGTTGCGCACCCGATGCCGATTGCTGCAGATTCTTAGCCCGCTAATCCCCCGCAGACGTCAAAAACACCCGAATTTATCCGTAATGCACGCGCAGCGGCGCGACGCACGGCGAAGCGTTGGCAAAAACAGCCAACGTTTCTTTACATAAATCATGGAATTCGGCATTATCTTGCCGGTTCAACAGTTTGGTAGTTCACCCAGAGGATTCGATGGCCAAAGAAGACAATATTGAAATGCAAGGTACCGTACTGGATACGTTACCTAACACCATGTTCCGCGTAGAGCTTGAAAACGGGCACGTGGTTACCGCTCATATCTCCGGTAAAATGCGTAAAAACTACATCCGCATCCTGACGGGCGACAAAGTGACTGTCGAGTTGACCCCGTACGACCTGAGCAAAGGCCGCATTGTCTTCCGTAGTCGCTAAGTTGTTGCACTCGCCTCGCGTTTGCTGATGTAAACTAAGCGCGAAAAAAAAGGCCGGATTTTAATCCGGCCTTTTTCTTATCTGCGCACCGGCTTAATGCACGGTGCCCTCGGTTTTGCGTTTTTCCGCACTCATGAAGTGGTAGGTGAGCTGGTTTTTCTCTTTATCCAGTCCAACCGACACCGATCCGCCATCTACCAGCGAGCCAAACAGCAGCTCGTTAGCCAGCGGTTTCTTCAGGTTTTCCTGCACAGTACGCGCCATCGGACGCGCGCCCATCGCTTTGTCGTAACCTTTTTCGGCCAGCCAGTCGCGCGCATCATCGCTGACTTCCAGCGACACACCTTTCGCATCCAGCTGTGCCTGCAGCTCAACAATAAATTTATCCACCACCTGATGGATCACCTGAGTATCGAGGTGACGGAACCAGATAATGTTGTCGAGACGGTTACGGAACTCCGGCGTAAAGATCTTTTTGATCTCTTCCATCGCGTCGGTGCTGTTGTCCTGCTGAATCAGGCCGATAGATTTACGCTCGGTCTCGCGCACCCCGGCGTTGGTGGTCATCACCAGCACCACGTTGCGGAAGTCCGCTTTGCGGCCGTTGTTATCGGTCAGCATTCCGTTATCCATCACCTGCAGCAGCAGGTTGAAGACATCCGGATGGGCTTTCTCGATCTCATCCAGCAGCACCACCGCGTGCGGATGCTTGATCACCGCATCGGTCAGCAGACCGCCCTGATCAAAGCCGACGTAGCCCGGAGGCGCACCAATCAAACGACTGACGGTGTGACGCTCCATATACTCGGACATATCAAAGCGCAGCAGTTCAATGCCCAGCGCCTTCGCCAGCTGCACGGTGACCTCGGTTTTACCGACCCCGGTCGGACCCGCAAACAGGAACGACCCGACTGGCTTACGCTCCTGCCCCAGACCCGCGCGGCTCATCTTGATGGCTTCAGTCAGCGCTTCAATCGCGTTGTCCTGACCAAACACCAGCATTTTCAGACGGTCGCCGAGATTTTTCAGCGTATCGCGATCGGTGGCCGAAACGCTCTGCTCCGGAATACGCGCGATGCGCGCCACCACGGATTCGATGTCCGACACGTTGACGGTTTTCTTGCGCTTGCTGACCGGCACCAGACGCGCACGCGCGCCGGCTTCATCGATCACGTCAATCGCCTTGTCCGGCAGATGACGGTCATTGATGTATTTCACCGCCAGCTCAACCGCCGCACGTACCGCTTTGGCGGTGTAGCGCACATCGTGATGCGCTTCGTACTTCGGCTTCAGCCCGTTAAGAATTTGTACCGTCTCTTCAACCGATGGCTCAGTGATATCAATTTTCTGGAAACGGCGCGCCAGCGCACGATCCTTCTCAAAGATATTGCTGAACTCCTGATAGGTCGTGGAACCCATCACGCGGATTTTACCGCTGGAAAGCAGCGGCTTGATCAGATTCGCCGCATCCACCTGGCCGCCCGATGCCGCACCGGCACCGATAATGGTGTGGATCTCGTCGATGAACAGAATGCTGTTGTTATCCTGTTCCAGCTGTTTCAGCAGCGCTTTAAAACGTTTTTCAAAATCACCGCGGTATTTGGTACCGGCCAGCAGCGAACCAATATCCAGCGAGTAGATGGTGCACTCTTTCATCACTTCCGGCACGTCGCCCTGCACAATGCGCCAGGCGAGCCCTTCCGCAATCGCAGTTTTACCGACGCCCGATTCGCCCACCAGCAGCGGGTTATTCTTGCGACGACGGCACAGCACCTGAATAGCCCGTTCCAGCTCTTTATCGCGGCCGATCAGCGGGTCAATTCCGCCGACGCGAGCAAGCTGATTAAGATTGGTGGTGAAGTTTTCCATACGTTCCTCCCCGCCTGCTTGCTCTTCGTTAACCGGATTTTCCGCGCTGTTCTGCGGCTGGCCCGGTTCGTCTTTACGCGTACCATGGGAGATGAAGTTCACCACATCAAGGCGGCTCACTTCGTGTTTGCGCAGCAGGTAAGCCGCTTGCGACTCCTGCTCGCTGAAAATGGCGACCAGCACGTTCGCACCGGAAACTTCACTGCGACCGGATGACTGGACATGGAAGACCGCACGCTGCAGCACACGCTGGAAGCTGAGCGTCGGCTGAGTGTCGCGCTCCTCTTCGCTGGCAGGCAGCACCGGCGTGGTTTGTTCGATGAAGGCTTCGAGTTCCTGACGCAGAGCCGCAATATCCACCGTACAGGCTTCCAGTGCCTCTCTGGCCGACGGGTTGCTGAGCAGAGCCAGCAACAGATGTTCGACGGTCATAAACTCGTGACGGTGCTCGCGCGCTCTGGCGAAAGCCATGTTTAAACTGAGTTCCAGTTCTTGATTGAGCATTTGGCACCTCCCCCAATTATCGCTCTGACGGACTGAATCCTATATGGAGACAGCTTCAGGCTTTTTCCAGCGTACACAGCAACGGATGTTGATTTTCCCGCGCGTAATTGTTCACCTGGGCGACTTTGGTCTCCGCCACTTCTGCAGTGAATACACCACAGATTGCCTTTCCATGGTAGTGAACTTTCAGCATCAGTTGCGTTGCACGTTCAACATCATAAGAAAAGAACTTTTGCAGAACGTCAATAACAAATTCCATAGGTGTATAATCGTCATTATTCAGAATGACTTTATACATTGAAGGCGGCTTTAACCCTTCGCGTACTTTGTCTTCGGCCAGATGTTCAAAGTTAAGCCAGTCGTTTGTGTTTGCCATAATGTTCCGTTGAAATTCTGCGTTACGGTAGCGCACATTTCTGTGCTCTCACCTCAAGTTTAACACGCCTGTCAAGCCGCTTTTCCTGTGGCAAAAATCGGTCCTGAAAGCGCATGCGCGACCTGTATCACAAAATTTGCAATAGCGTTAACTGCCTCAAATTTTGATGAATTTCTCCCCGTGCGCCAGGGCCGTTTGCTTGACGATAAGGTCCGTTTCTCTACATTCTACTTACACAAGCTGATTGAGTTTTAAACAAACTCGACTCACAGCTTCAATGACCTCACCTACTTATCAAAATGTCTTGCGAGGGAAGTAAAAGCATGGAGACGGGTACTGTTAAATGGTTCAACAACGCCAAAGGCTTCGGCTTTATCTGTCCGATTGGCGGCGGCGACGATATCTTCGCACACTACTCCACGATTCAGATGGAGGGATACAGAACGCTGAAAGCGGGCCAGCACGTTCAGTTCGATGTCCATGAAGGGCCGAAAGGCAACCATGCCAGTCTGATTGTGCCCTGTGAAGCATCGTCACTCTCCTGACGGGCGCGCGTCTGCTCTCATTCTGACCACTCCCGAAAAAAAATGCCAGCCGCAGACGCTGGCATTTTTCTTTGGCGTCCCGCGTCAGTTTTACTCTGCCCGACCGCGCGCCAGCCACATCACGCGGCCAAACAGCTGATCGAGCAACGGCGGAATCGCCTGCGGCCCGCGTTCGGCCGCTGCCATCGCCACCGCAATCGCCAGTTCCGGCTTCGAGCTGTGATGAATGGCTTTGGTAATAATACGCCGCGCGTTCATCGGCACGTTTAACGGCAGGTGCGCCATCTGGTGATAGACATCACTAAAGCCCTGCTTATAAAGGAAGTGTTCGATGTCGGGCGCCGGGAACTGCGTGAGATGGTCGCTCTCCTGCTCATGCGGCTGTAGCTGGCTGCGCGCGGTGGCGGCATATTTTTTTCCGGCCTCGTCGCCGTCAGTCAGCACGTGCCAGGCAATGCCCATGCGGCGCGCATATTTCAGCAGCGGCTTAAGCCCGGACTGCGCAAACTCAATCACCTTCACGCCTTCCGCGGCAAAATGGTAGCCGCGCTGCCGCGCCAGCTCATTGATGATCCACACTTCGGTTTCACCCTCAACCAGCAACCAGCAGCGGGCAAACAGCGCCGACGGACGGTTGACGCGGATATGAAAGCCGATACGGCGCGCCTCTTCGGCACTTAATCCTTCCGGCCCGATACGCCACGCCGCCACGCGATCGGGTTCACGCACCAGTCGGCAGATTTGCTCCAGCGCTACCTGTGACAGCAGCTCACCGGAGTTCGTGG
>NZ_SDFT01000075.1:0-7333 GCF_004916815.1 Pantoea sp. R102 | reverse complement strand
CCGCCAGCAGCTGGGCGAACCAGCCCGCCATCAGCGGCTCTGCGCTCGCCACTTTGCCCACGCTTCCCGCCTTCACCAGCAGGCCGGCAATCAGGCTCCACAGCGGCAAACCCGGCACATTGCCGGCCCAGACCTGCAGCAACAGCTGTGGACCAAACGCGCGGGCAAAGCCGCCTTTTGGCCGCGGCTGAAAATCGTCCAGCATCTGCACGTTGCCGAAATCTTCCGCCAGAAAACGCCGCAGCTGCGGTTCACGAAAGGTTTTGAGATAGCCGGTTAAACCGAGCCGCAGCATCCCGGCGTCATAGCCGGTAACCAGCGGCAGCAACCGCTCCGCCTGCTGGCGCAACGGGTGCGAACGGTCAAGCAGACGCGCGATGGCTTCATCAATCAACGCGGTGATGCGCGCTACGCTCAGGGTGTGCAGGTAGCGGCGCGCGTTATCGCGTACGCTGGCCGCCAGCGTGGCAATCTGCGCCTCGGACAGCACCGGCACGCACACTTCCAGCGCGCTGCCCTGCTGGCCAAAGTGCAGGCTGTGCCACGCCACCTCGCTGTGGCGGATGCCCGGCAGATGTCCGGCATACACTTTCATGCCCGTGCCTGCGCGGCAGCGAGAAACGATTCCATCGCCAGCGAGCAGCCTTTGGCATCCGCGCCCGCGACGCGCCCCAGCAGCTGAAACCCGCCGGGCACCATCACGCCGGCATCTTCGGTCAGAATGGCGGAAACCGAATTGAAATGGGCGAGATCGTGATGCACCAGTACGCCTGTCTCACCTTCCGGCACGTCCGCACCGGTCAGCGGATTGACCACGCGCGTGCGGATCCAGTGCGGTCCGGATTTCACCGGCGGGCAAATTTCATTGCCGGCATCGTAAAACTGGGTGCTGAGTTCAGTCATGCCGTACATATTGATGCAGTGCGAACGCGGCACGCCGAGCGTCTGCTGCAGCGCGCTATAAAACGCCTCCGCCGCAACTTCACGCGACTGGCCCTTAAAACCCCCGGTGTCGAGGATGCGGCTGCCCGGTGGCAGCCTGAAACGCCGCTGCTGACGCGCCAGTTCGTCCAGCAGATGGACAAAACTGTAGCTGGCACCCAGCAGGGCATAGGGTTGGCCGCTGGCCTGCGCCTGCTCCAGCGCGGCGATCAGACGCGGCAGTTTCAGCCCCTGCGCATCCACCATCACTTCGCTGTCTGGCGTGCCGCATTCTTGCATCGCCAGCGTCAGATAGTGGGCCAGCGAAGAGTTGGGCAGCTCGCTGCTGTGCGGAAACAGGATCGCCATCGGCAGGCGCGGATATCCGGCCATAAAGCGCTGGCGGAAATTGATCAGCATCGAGCGATCGTAAACCGCCAGCGTCGGGTGATAGCTGCGCCCCCGGCCGGTCCCCGTGGTGCCGCTGGTCATAAAGATGTGGGGAATCTCCGCCACCGGACGGCAGCTCAGCGCCAGATCTTTAAACGCCGTAATCGGCACCGCCGGAATCTGCCGCCACTGTTTTACCGTTAGCGGCGTGCGGCCGCGCTGGCGGGCGAAACGGGCGTAAGGGAGATTGTGTTCGAATTGCCACGCGAACAGCTGCAGCGCCAGCTGGTTGAAATCCGCTTCGGTGGTTTCCTGGCGCTGCATAAATGCCAGCAGCGCGGCAATGATTGACGCTTCGGTCATGAAGGTGCCCTCTTTGGACTGCGGCATAACGGCCAGCCAGGGGCTGAGTGATGCGCAGAATTCGCAGAAAGGCGCAAAGAGGGAATGAGGGCGTGCAGTGACCCCGGTTCCACATCCCTACGCCGGTATTAGCCGGATCAGGTTCAGAGGGTCACTACGTTGCCGGCCGTGACAGCCGCGCGGGTAGAATCTCAGCCCTCTAACAGGGCACCCCTTGGAACAAGCTGCATTCTGGGGTCGGAACGGAGGGCGTGTCAAGGCGGGAAGGCGCAGAACCCCCTCGCTTCAGCAACGCGATTATTAACGCGCAATATCACTCACAGGAGCGCGATCAGCCCGGCTGACGCAGGCAAAGCGATCGCTGAGCAGCGGGTAGTTTTGCGCATCCGGCAGTTCAAAGTGCCACCATTCGGTGGGCATGCCGACAAAACCGCCGCCGAGCATGATGGCGTTCAGCAACAGGCGATGGCGCTGCGCCTGCTGCGGCACGTTGGGATGGAACGGGTGCGACTCAGCAGACATGTCGTCAAACCCGGTCCCCATTTCCAGAATGTTGCCCGCCTCATCCACCAGCGTCACATCGATCGCCACGCCACGGCTGTGATTCGAGCCCCGCGCCGGTGGCACCACATAATCCGCGTCGGGACAGGCATCCCACAAGTGCCACTGCGCCTGCTGCGGACGATACGCGTCCAGCACCAGCAGGCGGAACCCCGCCAGCTGGGCGATGTCACTGCTGCGGCGCAGCGCGGCGGCGGCATCCGGATGCAGCAGCGCCTGCGCGTCGCGATAAATGGCATACCCGGCGATGTTATCGGCGGTGGCGTATTTCAGATCAAACATCAGGCCCGGCAAGGTGGCAGCCAAATCGATTAATTCAACGTCCTGCACTGTACATCATCCTGTTAATTGTTAGCCGGCAGCGTAAATGGCTGGCGTGGCAGCGTGGTGAGTCGCTCTGCGCCCTGTGCCGTGACGCGCACGGTTTCACTGAAGGCGAGGCCCTGCGCTGAAATATACATGTGAAATACCATGTTTTCCTCCAGTAACCACGGCGCCTGAGGATGAAAACAGCAACTGAAATCGCTTGGACGCGGGGTGCGCGTATACAGACCCAGCGCATAACCGGTGATGTTGCTGTAATCCTCACGCAGCCCGGCGCTGAGCACCGCCTCACGCGCGACGGCATCCACCGTGCAGGCCGCTACGCCCGGCTTCATCGCCCGTAGCTGGCGATCCTGAATGGCGATCAGCTGTTGTGCCAGCGCCGCGCGCGCCGCAGAGATTTCACCGACAATCAGCGGACGCATCAGGCGCGCGCTGTAGTGCCGCACTTTAGGGATCAGCTCAACGTGCATTACATCGCCCGGTTGCAGATGCTGCTCATGGCCGCTGGCATGCAAAAATCCGCTGTCGCCGCTGGCGATAACAATCGGTCCGGTTTCACCGCTGTCAGCACCGAGCCGCAGAAATTGTGCCGCCGCCAGCGCGGCGACATCACGCACGCGCCAGCCGCCCTGCACCTGCGCACTCAGCTGGGCCAGCGTGGCATCGGCAATGCTGGCGGCCTGGCGTAAGCTGGCGATTTCAGCCTGAAATTTGACGCTGCGCAGCCGGTCGCTGAGACCGCTGACATCACACCAGCGCACCCCGGGCAGATGGCGCGCCAGCTGCTGCCAGCTATGCACCGTCATGCCGTAGGATGCATAATCCGCGCCCAGCCGCGCCCGCTGATAGCCGCGCCGCGTCAGGCTTTGCGCCACCGCCAGCCACGGATCGTCTTCATCACGGTACGCGTCAATCGCCAGCTGCGGTGACTGCGCGCGGCACGGCGCGGCATCCAGCTGGCGCAACACCATCCACGGTTCGTCCTGCAACGGCACCAGACAGGCACGATAACGCGTTTCCGACACGGTATAACCGGTTAACCATGCCAGCAGTTCGCCATGATCGATCAGCATCACCTCGATGTCGGCGGCGCGCATGGCGCTGCGCAGCCGTGACAGCGCGTCGGCGATCATGACGCCGATTCAACCGGCTGGCAGATGTCGAGGATGGCCAGCAAATAGATGCGCACCATATCGAGAAACTCACTGATCTCGACGCGCTCGTCCGGCATGGTGTTGTACTTGCCGCCGGGCCCGCACACGATGCCCTCCATGCCCGCATGCTGATACAGGTGCGCCGCATCGGTACCGTAGAAGGCGGGCGGCGTGATCACCCCGGTGGGCTGCGGCGTGCCGCGCACGGTCTGCCAGCCGCGATTGACCGCTTTAACGATTGGCGATTCCGGCGACACCTCAAACGGCAGCATGGTGGGTTTATCGCGCAGGCCGTCATCGAACAGCTGCGCCTGCAGACCCGGATAGCGCTGGCACAGTGCATCCAGCAGGGCCTGCAGATCGGCCAGCACACCGTCCACTGTTTGCCCCGGCGCAAAGCGGGCGGAGCCTTTCAGGCGGACAAAATCCGCGACCTGCGGCGGCCGCCACTCCTGCAAATCACGCCCCAGCGCACCGTGTACGGTGCCAATATGGCCACGGTTAATTTTGCGGTGTTCTGCACTTTTCGCTCCGCTGAAAGTGATGTTATTGATCTGCGGAATCAGTTCGACCGCCGCCGCAATCGCGTCGACCGCCTCCTCACGCTTTGACAGATGGCGCGTATCGCCGGTCAGTTCAATGGTGAACATCAGCGAGCCGGCATGCATGGTCAGTGCCTGTAAATCCGTGGGTTCGGCATTGATGAAATAGTCGGCGCGTATGCCCTGCTCAATCGCCGCCAGCGTACCGATGCCGCCCTGTAACTCGCCGACCACATAAGTAAGGATCACGTCGCCCCTGAGCTTCACGCCGGCATCAATCAACGTCTTTAGCGCGCAGAAATAGGCGGCATCGCCCGCTTTCATGTTAGAAACGCCGATGCCGTAAATAAACTGCTCGTCGATTTTTCCCGCCCAGGGATCGACGGTCCAGCCTTCGGTGACCGGGTTAGTATCAAGATGACCGTTGAACAGCAGGCTGTGGCCGCCTCCGCTGCCGGCCAGCCGCCCAATAGCGTTCAGCCGATCGCCGGCCACCGGCTGCAGTTCCGTCTCCAGCCCGAGCTGCGCCATCTGTTCTGCCATATAGCGGGCTAATTCGCGCTCGCCCTCGGTGGCACTGTAACTTTTGTGCTGCACCATTTTTGCCAGGAAAGCGAGGCAGTATTCACGATCGATGTGATGAATTAACTGTTCAGGGTTCATGCGCTTCTCGTTATGCCACGGATTGGGTCAGATCAGGGATGTGCACGGCATCAAGCAGTGCACGGGTATAAGGATGCTGTGCCTGCGCCCGCATATTCTCGCCGGGCAGCACTTCCACCACATCGCCGCGATACATCACCGCCACGCGATGAGCGATCTGGCGGATGAGATTGAGATCGTGGGTGATGAACAGATACGCCGTGCCGTAGCGACGGCGCAGCTCCAGCAGCAGCTCGATAATGGTGGCCTGCACCGACACATCCAGCGCCGCCGTGATTTCATCGCAAATCACCAGGTCCGGCGGGTTAGCGAAGGCGCGCGCAATCGCTACGCGCTGCTTTTGCCCACCCGACAGCGCGTGCGGATAGCGGCTGGCAAATTCCGCGGGCAGCCGCACTTCCTGCAGCAGACGCGCCACCGCCTGCGCCTCGCTTTCTCCTGGTGGCAGTCCATACAGCCGCAGCGGACGGGCGATGATTTCGCCGACGGTCATGCGCGGGTTGAGTGACGCGTCCGGATGCTGAAAAATCATTTGCACACGGCGGCGATACGCCGGGTCCATCTGCGCGCGGCCATATAACGTTGCGCCGCAGAAATCGAGACTGCCAGTGAACGGCACCAGGCCGGTTATCGCCTTACCGAGTGAAGATTTACCCGAACCGGACTCGCCGACCACGCCGAGAATTTCGCCCTGATGCACCGTCAGCGAAACCGCATTGGCGGCCCGCGTCGTGTTCGCCTCCCGTTTCAGCAGCCGATCGAGCACGCCGTGCTGGCCATAATCAATCGTCAGCGCCTGCAGGCTGAGCAGCGGCTGACTGCCGGCCGCATCCGCGACCAGCCGATGCTGCGGATCCGGCACCGCGGCAATCAGTTTGCGCGTATACGCATGCGCGGGTGCGCTGAACAGCGTGCGCGTCGCGGCCTGCTCGACGATGCGGCCCTGCTCCAGCACGCACACGCGGTCGGCCACTTTTGCCACCAGCGCCAGATCGTGTGAGATATACAGCGACGCGACGCCAGTCTCGGCGCGCAGTCGCTCGTAAAGATCGAGGATTTGCGCCGAGCTGATGACGTCCAGCGCTGTGGTCGGCTCATCAAAAATCAGGCAGTCCGGCTGGCAGGCGAAGGCGGTAGCGATCAGGATGCGCTGCTTCTCACCGCCGGAAACCTGATGCGGATAGCGCTGCATCATGCGTGCCGGGTGCTTCAGCTCGACATCGCGCAGCAGCGATTCCCCCAGCTGCTGCGCTTCGCGCGCTGACAGCCCACGATGACGGCGCAGCACTTCGGTGACCTGTTCACCCAGCGTCAGCGTCGGGTTCAGCGACGCGCTGGGATCCTGAAAAATCATGCCAAGCTTTTTACCGCGCAGCGCCATCAGTTGGTGCGCTGGCAACTGCAGCAGGCTTTCGCCGTTCAGCCGGATATCACCCGCCTGCTCGCGTGCGTTACTGGCCAGCCAGCGCATGATCGCCCAGCCGAGGGTGGTCTTGCCGGAGCCGGATTCCCCTACCAGCCCCAGCACTTCGCCCGGCATCACCTGCAGGGTGATATCGCGTAGTACCGGCAGCGAATGGCCGCGCGCTAACGCATAATCGAGGCTGTAATTGTCCACCGACAGCACCGGGTTGTGCGGACTCTTCATTTGTGGCTCCCTGGATTTAACACATCACGCAGGCCATCGCCCAGCAGGTTGAAGCCAATCGCCACCAGCGCGATAGCCAGACCGGGGATCATCATCATCCACGGTGCTTTAAAGAAATAGCTGCGCGCTTCGGACACCATCAGCCCCCACTCCGGCTCGGGCGGCTGCGCGCCGAGGCCGAGAAAGCTCAGCGTGGCAAACAGCATGATGGCGAATGCCACGCGAATAGTGGCTTCCACGATGATCGGCGCGAGAATGTTCGGCAGCATTTCGCGCAGAATGATGTAGTAACCCGCTTCGCCGCGCGCGATGGCGGCGCTGATGTAGTCCTGCTGACGCGCCGCCAGCGCCACGCTGCGCGCAATGCGCACCATGCCCGGCACGAAGGCGATGGTGATGGCCAGCACGGCGTTCATGCTGCTCTGCCCCAGGGTGCTGACAATCAGCAGCGCAAACAGCAGGCTGGGAATCGCCATCACCGCATCCATGGTGCGCATCAGGAATTCATCCACTTTGCCACCAAGGTAGGCGCTGGCGGTGCCCAGCACCGAGCCAATAACCATCGCCAGCGCGGTCGCCAGCAGCGACAGCAAAATGGTGGATCGCGCGCCGACCAGCACCCGGCTGAAAATGTCGCGCCCCAGCTGATCGGTGCCGAACCAGTGCTCTGCGCTGGGCGGGCGGTAACGCGTCAGAATTGAGATCGCTTCCGGATCAAACGGTGCCACGTGCGCGCCGCCCGCCACCATCAGCAGCGCCAGCAG
>NZ_SDFT01000074.1:0-8422 GCF_004916815.1 Pantoea sp. R102 | reverse complement strand
CCAGCATGGCCGGCAAAGTGGCCAACGCCGAAAATGGCCAGCAGCAGGTGGAGCTGACTTACGGCGGCAACAGCTGGTGCTATCCGGCGAAGGTGAAAAGCGACAGTGAATGGGTGCTGCCGATGCCGTTTTTCCTGATCGACGCCTGGAAAGCGGGCGACCTGACCGTGCGCGCCCTGTAGTTGCCCGGACGATGCCCATCGCGCCCGCGATAAAATCCGCGGGTTGCCATGAATGTTCTGGACATTCATACAGTGGCGCTCTACCTTCTCCTCAGCGAGACGATCCGCGGGGGGATTATGGATCAGCAACTTATCATCAGCGGCGCGCTGGCGCTGGCCGGTTTGGGCATTGGCTGGATTATTGCCCAGCTGCGCGCCGGCCATCAGCACGCCAGCTTCACCACCGAACGCCGCCTGCTGGAACAGGCGCAGCAGCGTCAGCAGCAGCAGCTGGAACAGCTGCAACAGCAACTGCAGCAGCGCGAACAGGAGCTGCGCCAGCTACACGGCACGCTAAGCGGCGCGCAGGAGCGCCTGCAGCAGCTGGATTACTGGCGGGCCGAGAGCGAACAGCTCAGCCGCGAGCTGCGTAATCAGCTGGAAGTTAACCGCGCGCAGGAAGCCGAACTGCGGGAAGTCACCATTCGATTAGAAGAGACGCGTTTCGCCGCTGAGGAGAAGCAGCGTCTGCTGACCAACAGCGAACAGCGCCTGAGTGCGCAGTTTGAAAACCTCGCCAACCGAATCTTCGAAAACAGCGGAAAACGCGTCGACGAGCAGAACCGGCAGAGCCTCAACAGCCTGATCGGCCCGCTGCGCGAACAGCTGGACGGCTTCCGCCGCCAGGTCAACGATAGCTTCGGCCAGGAAGCGCGTGAACGCCACACGCTGGCGCACGAGATTCGTCAGCTGCAGCAGCTCAACGCGCAGATGGCGCAGGAAGCGATCAACCTCACCAAAGCGCTGAAGGGCGACAATAAAATTCAGGGCAACTGGGGCGAAGTGGTGCTCAGCCGGGTGCTGGAGGCCTCAGGCCTGCGCGAAGGCTACGAGTACCAGACCCAGGTCAGCGTGCAGCTGGAGCAGCAGGGCCGAATGCAACCGGATGTGATTGTGCGTCTGCCGCAGGGTAAAGATGTGGTGATTGACGCCAAAATGACGCTTATTGCCTATGAGCGCTACTTCAACGCCGACGACGAGCTGACGCGCGAACAGGCGATTCAGGAGCACATCAACGCGGTGCGCGGCCATATCCGGCTGCTGGGGCGTAAAGATTATCAACAATTGCCCGGTTTACGCTCGCTGGATTATGTGCTGATGTTTATTCCGGTCGAACCGGCGTTTCTGCTGGCGATCGATCGCCAGCCGGAGTTGATCAGCGAAGCGCTGCAGCAAAACATTATGCTGGTCAGCCCGACCACGCTGCTGGTGGCGCTGCGCACCATCAACAACCTGTGGCGCTATGAGCATCAGAGCCGTAATGCCCAGCGCATCGCCGACCGCGCTGCGCGCTTGTACGACAAGATGCGGCTGTTTGTCGATGACATGAGCGGCATCGGGCATAGCCTCGACAAAGCGCAGCAGAGTTATCAGCTGGCGATGAAAAAGCTGGCGCAGGGGCGCGGCAACCTGATCGCCCAGAGCGAGTCGTTTCGTGCGCTTGGCGTAGAGATCAAACGGCCCATCAACCCCCAGCTGGCAGAGCAGGCGCAGCCCGACGCGGCGGATGATACATGGGCCGATGATAGCGAGCCCGCTGAAAATGCGGCAGATTCTTCCGCCGCATCCCTGCGCCGCATCAACGAATAACACGCCGGTGGCGTGCTCGGATCGCCCGACTCTGATACACTTCGGGAAGTATTGTTTGTGGAACAGGTAAAACCGATGGCAGATGAATCACAGCAGGAAACTACCCATTTTGGCTTTCAGACCGTCGCCAAAAGTGAAAAGGCCGATAAAGTCGCGGACGTGTTTCACTCCGTCGCGGCGAAATATGACCTGATGAACGATCTGATGTCGTTCGGCATCCATCGCGTCTGGAAGCGTTTTACCATCGACAGCAGCGGCGTGCGCCGCGGTCAGCGCGTCCTGGATCTGGCCGGCGGTACCGGCGATCTGACGGCAAAATTCTCGCGCCTGGTCGGTGAAACCGGTCAGGTGGTGCTGGCGGACATCAACAGCTCAATGCTGAAGATGGGACGCGAAAAGCTGCGCAATCTCGGCGTAACCGGCAACGTCAGCTATGTGCAGGCTAATGCAGAAGCGCTGCCGTTCCCGGATAACTATTTCGACTGCATCACCATCTCCTTCGGCCTGCGTAACGTGACCGAAAAAGAGAAGGCGCTGGCGTCGATGTTCCGCGTGCTCAAGCCAGGCGGTCGTCTGCTGGTGCTGGAGTTCTCTAAACCGGTTTTCGATCCGCTGAGCAAAGCCTACGACACTTACTCTTTCCACATTCTGCCGCGCATCGGCCAGTTGGTGGCAAAAGACGCGGAGAGCTATCGCTATCTGGCGGAGTCGATTCGTATGCATCCGGATCAGGAAACCCTGAAGGCGATGATGAACGACGCTGGCTTTGAAAATACCAGCTACTACAACATGACCGGCGGCATTGTGGCGCTGCATCGTGGCTTTAAGTTCTGATTAATCATGACTTTTACCCCTCTCATCACCGGCGGTCTTGAGACCGCCCTGAACCGTGTGTTGTACCGCGATCGCAGCCTGAAAACCGCACGCCAGCGTCTGGCCGGCAAAGTCCTGCTGCTGCGCCTGCAGGAGCTGGATTTTCCGCTGGTGCTGGTGTTCAGTGAAAACCAGCTGGATGTGCTGAGTGACTGGCAGGACCGCAGCGACTGCAGCGTCAGCCTGCGTTTCAGCACGCTGCCTAAGCTGCGCGATCGTCAGCAGCTGACCAGCCTGATTCGCAGCGGTGAGCTGGATGTGGAAGGCGATCTGCAGGTGGTACAGCAATTCTCCGCGCTGATGGATCTGGCTGAACTCGACCCGGCGGAATATCTCGCGCCGTGGGTGGGCGACATTGCGGCACAGGGCATCAGCCAGGCCGCTCAGCGTGCGCTGGCCCAGCTCAAACAGCAGGTCACCCGCCGTCAGGATTATCTGGGGCAGGTGCTGACCGAAGAGTGGCGCGTGGCACCGGGGGCGCTGGAGCAGGCGTGGTTTTGTGAGGAGGTAGAAGCGATGGAACGTGCGCTTAATGCGTTTGAGGCGCGTTTGGCACAGCTGGAGGCGAAATGACGCTGGGAGAAATTCGGCGCTTATACTTCATTATCAAAGTTTTTCTGACCTACGGGCTGGATGAACTGATTCCGCATATGCGCATTACGCTGCCGCTGCGGCTGTGGCGGCGCTGTGTTTTCTGGATCCCCAACCGGCACAAAGAAGCCGAGATGGGCATCCGTCTGCGTCTGGCCATGGAGCAGCTCGGTCCGGTTTGGATCAAGTTCGGTCAGATGCTCTCGACGCGCCGCGACCTGTTCCCGCCGAAAATTGCCGATGAGCTGGCGATTCTGCAGGACCGGGTGGCGCCGTTTGACGGCGTGAAAGCCAAAGCGCAGATTGAACGTTCGATTGGCGGCCCGGTGGAAACCTGGTTCGACGACTTCGATATCAAACCGCTGGCATCGGCTTCGATCGCCCAGGTGCATACCGCGACGCTGAAATCCAACGGCCGCGAAGTGGTGATCAAAGTGATTCGCCCGGATATCCTGCCGGTGATCAAAGCTGACATGAAGCTGATTTACCGCCTGGCGCGCTGGGTGCCACGTCTGCTGCCGGACGGTCGCCGTCTGCGTCCGATGGAAGTGGTGCGCGACTACGAAAAAACGCTGATTGATGAACTCAATCTGCTGCGTGAAGCTGCCAATGCGATTCAGCTGCGCCGCAACTTCGACCAGAGCCGCATGCTGTACGTGCCGGAAGTGTTCTCCGACTACTGCAGCGAAACCATGCTGGTAATGGAGCGCATTTACGGCATTCCTATCTCCGACGTTGCCACGCTGGAGCAGCACGGCGTCAACATGAAGCTGCTGGCCGAACGCGGCGTGCAGGTGTTCTTCACCCAGGTGTTCCGCGACAGCTTCTTCCACGCCGATATGCATCCCGGCAACATCTTCGTCAGCTACGAGCATCCGGAAGATCCGCAGTATATCGGCATTGACTGCGGCATCGTTGGCTCGCTGAACAAAGAAGATAAGCGCTACCTGGCGGAAAACTTCATCGCCTTCTTCAACCGCGACTACCGCAAAGTGGCCGAGCTGCACGTCGACTCGGGCTGGGTACCGCCGGATACCAACGTGGAAGATTTTGAGTTCGCGATCCGTACCGTATGCGAGCCGATTTTCGAAAAGCCGCTGGCGGAAATCTCCTTTGGTCACGTGCTGCTCAATCTGTTCAACACCGCGCGCCGTTTCAATATGGAAGTGCAGCCGCAGCTGGTGCTGCTGCAGAAAACCCTGTTGTACATTGAGGGCATCGGCCGTCAGCTCTATCCGCAGCTCGATCTGTGGAAAACCGCCAAGCCGTTCCTGGAGGACTGGATTAAGGATCAGATCGGCATTCCGGCCATCCTGCGGGCGGTGAAAGAGAAGGCGCCGTTCTGGGCGGAGAAACTGCCGGAGCTGCCGGAGCTTTTTTACGACAGTATGCGCCAGCACAAGTTATTGCAGCACAGTGTCGATAAACTTGTCACCGATTTGAACGCGCAGCGCACCCGTCATCATCAGGCACGTTATCTGTTTGGCGTCGGGGCTACACTGTTATTAAGTGGCACCGCAGTGCTGCTGAGCCGGCCTGACTGGGACTTCTTCCCGGCGCTGTTAATGGCCGCCGGCATCGTCACCTGGCTCATCGGCTGGCGCAAGACAAACTGATTGTCTGCCTGGTGCAAATCGCGTAATGTCGCAGGCTTAAGTCCGGGTAAAAACGGACTTTCTGTGCGTTACAGTTAACCGTTTTTCACAGAATATTAGAGGCATATCTCATGGGCGGTATCAGTATTTGGCAATTGTTAATCATTGCCGTCATTGTTGTACTTCTGTTCGGTACCAATAAGCTTCGTAACCTGGGTTCGGATTTAGGCTCTTCCATTCGCGGCTTCAAAAAAGCCATGAGCGATGAAGACGAGAAAAAGGATCAACCGAAAGAGCAGGACGCTGACTTCAACGCCAAACTGGCAGACAAACAGCACACCCCGGCGAGCAAAGACGACGCCCGGGACAAGTAAGGTAAAACTGTGTTCGATATTGGTTTTAGTGAACTGGTATTGGTGTTCGTGATCGGGCTGATTGTACTGGGCCCGCAGCGCTTACCGGTTGCGGTGAAAACCGTTGTTGGCTGGATCCGGGCCATTCGCTCGCTGGCTGCTAATGTGCAGAACGAACTGGCCCAGGAGCTGAAACTGCAGGAGCTGCAGGACAGCCTGAAAAAGGTCGAAGAGGCAGGACGCGGCACGCTGTCGCCGGAGCTGAAGCAATCCATGGAAGAGCTGCGTAAAACCGCGGACTCCATGAAGCGCTCGGTGCAGCAAAGCATCGATATCGAGAAAGCGGAAGATGAAGCCAACACCATTCATCAGCCGCCCGCTGCCGCGCCACAGCCCGCTGCCGCACCGCAGCCCGCAGAGCCGCACAGCGTCGTGACGCCGGCCAGCGCGGCACATCAGGCCAGCGCCCCGGCGCAGGCGCCGCAGCCTGCACCAGCCACCAGCCACAGCGACTCCGTCGCGCCTGCGTCCACTCCTCCCGTAAAAGATGAACGATAAACATGGCCGTTGAAGATACCCAACCGCTCATCAGCCACCTGATTGAGCTGCGCAAGCGTCTGCTGAACTGCATCATCGCGGTGTTTGTTATCTTCCTGTGTCTGGTTTACTTCGCCAACGACATCTATCACGCGGTGGCAGCGCCTCTGATTAGCCAGATGCCCGCCGGCGCCAGCATGATCGCCACCGACGTGGCCTCACCGTTCTTTACGCCGATCAAACTGACCATCATTGTGTCGGTGTTTCTTGCGGTGCCGGTGATTCTTTATCAGGTCTGGGCGTTTGTCGCCCCCGCGCTGTATCGCCATGAGCGCCGCCTGGTGATGCCGCTGCTGTTCTCCAGTACGCTGCTGTTTTATGTCGGCGTGGCCTTTGCCTACTTCATTGTGTTCCCGCTGGCATTTGGCTTCTTCGCCAAAACCGCGCCGCAGGGCGTCACCATCGCCACGGACATCACTAACTACCTCGACTTTGTCATGACGCTGTTCATGGCGTTTGGCGTGGCGTTTGAGGTACCGATTGCCATCGTGCTGCTGTGCTGGACCGGCATTACCAGCCCGGACGATCTGAAAAAGAAACGGCCGTATATTCTGGTCGGCGCGTTCGTGGTTGGGATGTTGCTCACACCGCCGGACGTTTTCTCGCAAACTTTGCTCGCTATTCCGATGTACTGCCTGTTTGAAGTCGGCGTATTCTTCTCCCGCTACTATGTGGGTAAAGGACGTCAGGCGGCAGACGATGAGGAACAGAACCCCGACGCCTGATGTCTTTTATGCAGGGCATCCCGCTGATGGGGTGATGATGAATCTTAACCGCCCGCCTGCCGGGCGGTTTTTCTATCCGTCGCTTTAAGACGGAATGGGGAGCAAACATGTTTGATATCGGTGTAAACCTGACCAGCACGCAATTCGCAAAAGATCGCGATCAGGTGGTAAAACGCGCGCGCGAAGCAGGCGTCACCGGCCTGTTAATCACCGGCACCAATGCCCTGGAGAGCCAGCAGGCGCGTCAGCTGGCGACCCGGCACGCGGGCTACTGCTGGTCGACCGCCGGCGTGCACCCGCATCATGCCAGCGAGTGGTCGGCGGAAACCGCCAGTACGCTGCGCCGCCTGGCTGACAGCGAGCAGGTGGTCGCGATTGGTGAATGCGGACTCGACTTCAACCGTAATCTTTCTGCGCACGAGCAGCAGGAGTACGCGTTTGATGCGCAGCTCCAGCTGGCGGCGGAACTGCAGCTGCCGGTGTTTTTACACTGTCGTGAGGCGCATGAACGTTTTCTGGCGGTGCTGCAGCCGTGGCTGCCGAAACTGGTGGGCGCGGTGGTGCACTGTTTTACCGGCACGCGTGACGAGCTGGAAGCCTGCCTGGCGCTGGGTTTATCGGTGGGCATTACCGGCTGGGTGTGCGATGAACGGCGCGGAATGGCACTGCGTGACATGCTGCCGCTGATTCCGGCAGATCGTCTGCTGCTGGAGACGGACGCACCCTATCTGCTGCCGCGCGATATGCGTCCGCGTCCGACCTCGCGCCGTAACGAACCCTGCTTTCTGCCGCATATCGTTCAGCAGGTGGCGCACTGGCGTGGTGAACAGCCAGACGCACTGGCGGCACGCGTCGACCACAATGCGCGTCAGCTATTCAGACTGGCTTAAACCTTACGGAACTGCTTGTTGTCCACGCTGCGCATCACCTGTTTATTCAGCAGGTTAAGCAGCAGGATTGAGCGGGTTTCACCATCGGGCTCGGCAAAGATAGCGCGCAGCCCTTCAAAGGTGCCGTCGGTGATCAGCACTTCATCACCGACCTGCGGCGTTTCCGGATCCAGCAGGATCTGCGGCGCATCGGTTTGCAGCGCTTCGATCACTTCATACGGCACCGTCGCGGGCATGGCACCAAAGCGCACAAAGTGGCTGACGCCGCGCGTGCTGCTGATGGTGGTGGTGTGAATCGCTTCCGGATCGAATTCGATAAACAGATAGTTGGGAAACAGCGGCTCACTCACGGTGGTGCGTTTGCCGCGCACAATCTTCTCCAGAGCGATCATCGGGCTGAGGCAATTCACCTCCTGCCGCTCAAGATGCTCCTTCGCGCGCAACAGCTGACCACGTTTGCAATAGAGTAAGTACCAGGATTCCATAACTGCTCCCAAATAATGGACGCTAAGAATAACAAACCTGTTGTCAGAGTTATAGCGCATCGGCGGCCGGAAACCCGGTCACACAAGAAAAATCTCTACGAATTTTCCGATTGGTGCGGCGAACTAACGCTTTTCAGCAAGAAAATTGACGTCTGGCGATCATCTGTATCAGACTGCCAACCCATTAGACGAAGAAAAAGGACGGGCTGATGGAACTGTTTTTACTGAGCAATGGCAAAGTGGCCGACGATGCGCCGCTGCTGAGCTATGCGCATCCGCAGCTGCACGCGATGATTGCCCAGCGCGGCATCACCTCGGCGGTGCTGGTGCCCTACGCCATTATTCGTGACGATCACGCCCAGCGTGCGCAGGCGTTGTCTCAGTCACTGGGCATTCCGGTGCGCACGTTACACGAGTTCGAGACACCGGTTGCGGCCATTGAGCAGGCGGAGCTGATTCTGGTGAGCGGCGGCAATACCTGGCTGCTGAACCAGATGCTGCA
>NZ_SDFT01000073.1:0-5598 GCF_004916815.1 Pantoea sp. R102 | reverse complement strand
AAGACTTGATATTTTTTACGTCCGGAGACGCTGATATCAATCCTGCGAGTGCCCACACAGATTGTCTGATAAATTGTTAAAGAGCGGTGCGACGCGGCGTTCGGCCTGCTGTCGCGAGGTGGCGTATATTACGCTTTCCTCCTTCAGAGTCAAACACTTTTTTCAGCGTTTTTCCCCGGCGGAAGTTCTTAACGAAGCTTCCTGTCTACACCGCATTCCGTAAGTCGTTGTGCCGTGTCGATGGAGGCGCATTATAGGGAGTTGTTCGGCACGCGCAACCGCTAAATTCAATAAAAACAATCGTTCGCTGCATTCCACAGCAAAACCCCGCCTTATACCCGGTTACACACAAAGTTATCCACATCTGCAGCCGGTAATAAATTTAGGCGAGCATCGCGCAAACGTTTTCGCTACAATGCCCCGCGACGTCAAGGATGCCCCTTTTGGGGCGTTACCTGAGGTAAATGTTCTCTTCTATATATAGAGAGAGAAAGTTAAGCCTGATGTAACGCTCTTATTTACGCGAAACAAAGCCAAGGGATAAAACCACCATGCAACAACGTCGTCCTGTACGCCGCGCTCTGCTCAGTGTCTCTGACAAAGCCGGTATCCTCGAATTTGCTCAGGCCCTCTCCCATCGTGGTGTTGAGCTGCTCTCCACAGGTGGTACCGCGCGCCTGCTGGCAGATGCCGGCCTGCCCGTCACGGAAGTTTCTGACTACACCGGTTTCCCGGAAATGATGGATGGACGCGTCAAAACGCTGCACCCCAAAGTGCACGGTGGCATTCTGGGCCGTCGCGGCACCGATGATGCCATCATGGCTGAGCACGCCATCAATCCTATCGACATGGTGGTGGTGAACCTCTATCCCTTTGCCCAGACCGTGGCGAAAGCCGACTGCAGCCTGGAAGATGCCGTTGAGAACATTGATATCGGCGGCCCCACCATGGTGCGCTCGGCAGCCAAGAACCACAAAGACGTGGCGATCGTGGTAAAGAGCAGTGACTACGACGCGATCATCGCGGAGCTCGATGCCAACGAAAACTCCCTGACGCTGGAAACCCGTTTCGATCTGGCCATCAAAGCCTTTGAACACACCGCCGCTTACGACAGCATGATTGCCAACTACTTTGGCAGCCTGGTACCGGCCTATCACGGCGAGAGCACCGCGCCGGCCGGCCGCTTCCCGCGCACCCTGAACCTCAACTTTATTAAAAAGCAGGATATGCGTTACGGCGAGAACAGCCATCAGGACGCTGCTTTCTATATTGAAGAGCAAGTCAGCGAAGCGTCGGTCGCCACCGCACAGCAGCTGCAGGGCAAAGCGCTGTCCTACAACAATATTGCCGATACCGATGCGGCACTGGAGTGCGTCAAGGAGTTCAGCGAGCCAGCCTGCGTTATCGTCAAGCACGCTAACCCATGCGGCGTCGCCGCAGGCGATTCAATTCTTGCCGCCTACGAGCGCGCTTATAAAACCGATCCGACCTCGGCGTTCGGCGGCATCATCGCCTTTAACCGTGAGCTGGATGAAGCGACCGCGCAGGCGATCATCAGCCGTCAGTTCGTGGAAGTCATTATTGCGCCATCGGCCAGTGAAGCGGCACTGCGCGTGACCGCAGCCAAACAGAACGTCCGCGTTCTGGTGTGCGGTCAGTGGCAGAGCCGTGTGGCCGGTCTCGACTTCAAACGCGTCAACGGTGGCCTGCTGGTTCAGGATCGCGATCTTGGTATGGTCGATGCCAGCCAGCTGCGCGTTGTCAGCCAACGTCAGCCAACCGAACAGGAGCTGCGTGACGCGCTGTTCTGCTGGAAAGTGGCGAAGTTCGTTAAATCCAACGCCATTGTGTATGCACGCGACAACATGACGATCGGTATTGGCGCGGGCCAGATGAGCCGCGTTTACTCTGCCAAAATTGCCGGCATCAAAGCCGCTGACGAAGGACTGGAGGTGAAGGGTTCCGCCATGGCTTCCGACGCCTTCTTCCCGTTCCGCGATGGCATTGATGCTGCGGCGGCAGTGGGCATCACCTGTGTGATCCAGCCGGGCGGTTCCATCCGCGATGATGAAGTGATTGCTGCCGCCGACGAGCACGGCATCGCGATGATCTTCACTGACATGCGTCATTTCCGCCATTAATAGCCTGGAGCCGTAACGATGAAAATTTTAGTGATTGGTAATGGTGGACGTGAACACGCGCTGGCGTGGAAAGCAGCACAGTCGCCGCTGGCAGAAACCGTATTTGTTGCGCCAGGCAACGCCGGTACCGCGCTGGAGCCAGCCCTGCAGAACGTGGCCATCAGCGCCACCGATATTCCGGCACTGCTGGCGTTTGCGCAGCAGGAAAACATCGACCTGACCATCGTCGGACCGGAAGCGCCGCTGGTGATTGGCGTAGTCGATGCGTTTCGCGCTGCCGGCCTGAAAATCTTTGGCCCGACGCAGGCTGCCGCGCAGCTGGAGGGCTCAAAAGCCTTCACCAAAGATTTCCTTGCCCGCCAGCAGATCCCGACGGCGGAATACCAGAACTTCACCGAGGTGGAACCCGCGCTGGCTTACCTGCGTGAGAAAGGCGCGCCGATCGTCATCAAAGCGGACGGTCTGGCCGCGGGTAAAGGCGTCATTGTCGCCATGACGCTGGCAGAAGCGGAAGCGGCAGTGCAGGACATGCTGGCCGGCAATGCGTTTGGCGACGCGGGTCACCGCATCGTCATCGAAGAGTTTCTTGATGGTGAAGAAGCCAGCTTCATCGTGATGGTGGACGGCGATAATGTCCTGCCAATGGCCACCAGCCAGGATCACAAACGTGTTGGCGACGGCGACACCGGCCCGAACACCGGTGGCATGGGCGCTTACTCACCGGCACCGGTAGTGACCGATGAGATCCACCAGCGCGTGATGGATCAGATCATCTGGCCAACCGTCAACGGCATGAAAGCGGAAGGTAACACCTACACCGGTTTCCTGTATGCCGGTCTGATGATCGACAAAGCCGGTCAGCCAAAGGTGATCGAATTCAACTGCCGCTTCGGCGATCCGGAAACGCAGCCGATCATGCTGCGCCTGCAGTCGGATCTGGTCGCGCTGTGCCTCGCCGCTGTCGACGGCAAGCTCGATCAGCAGCAGTCACAGTGGGATCCGCGCCCGTCGCTCGGCGTGGTGCTGGCCGCTGGCGGTTATCCGGGCGACTATAACACGGGCGATCAGATCCACGGTCTGCCGCTGGAAGACGTACCGGACGGGAAGGTATTCCATGCCGGCACCACCCTGAAAGATGATCTGGTGGTGACCAGCGGCGGTCGCGTACTGTGCGTGACTGCGCTGGGTGAAGATGTGGCGGCAGCGCAGAAGAATGCCTACGCGCTGGCGCAGCACATCTCATGGAACGGCAGCTTCTGCCGTAATGATATCGGTTACCGCGCGATTAACCGCAAGTAAGTCCCCGGCGGCGGCCAGCCGGTCGCCGCTAAAAATCAGCCTCTTTCGGCTGCCAGCGGCACTCATCTTCCGGCGTGGCACGCAGCAGCTGAATCCCCTCTGGCGCTTCCAGCCACGACAGGGTAATCGGCTGTTGCTGCCCCTGCTGCTGTCGATACAGCGTCGCCAGCGTATCGCGATCGAACGCCACATTCACCTGCTGCCCCTCACAGTCACGAACCTGCGTACCGCCCTGCCAGTGCCCCTGCCGCAACAGTACCCGGCCACTCAGCAGTGCATTGCTCTGCGCCAGCATGCGCTGCGCGTCAAACCGGTACAGCTCGACGCTGTCGGCGCTGACGGCTTCACGCCGGCCAGCCAGCTGTCGCTGCATAAAATTGAGGTTGCCCTGATGGTCGAAACGCAGGGTTACGTCGTCCGGCTGCTGGCCAGTGACGTGCCGTTCCACGCTCAGCAGTTTATCCGCCTGCCAGATATAGTCGGTGGTTTCCCGGCTATCGCCATTGAAAGGGGTGTAGACAGTACGCAGATGGACGGCTTCGTGGTCGCCGTTTTTACGCCAGATTCGCACCGTGCCACGGTCAGACAGATAGCCGCTGGCGGTGAAAGCCGGAAGATCGGGAGTGGCACTGCAGCCGGTGAGTAATACCCCGAGGAGGATGGCGCAGAGGCGCTGAGGAGAGATGTTCAGCATAGCAGGCCCCGGTAACAAAAAGGGGCGAAATCGCCCCTCTTTTAAAGCTAAACCGCGATGCGGAAAACTTACTTAACAGCGTCTTTCAGTGCTTTACCAGAGACGAACGCTGGCACGTTAGCTGCAGCGATTTTGATCTCTTTGCCAGTCTGCGGGTTGCGACCGGTACGCTCAGCGCGGTGGTTCACTTTAAAAGTACCAAAACCAACCAGTTGTACAGCATCACCTTCTTTCAGAGACTCAGTGATCGCAGCCAGGGTAGATTCCAGCGCAGCTTTAGCCTGGGTTTTAGACAGGTCCGCTTTCTCTGCGATCACATCAATCAGTTGAGTCTTGTTCATAAGTTATCCTTAAAGTGTATTTATCGCTTGCTAAGCAACGAGTGCGAGGGAAAAGCCATATTCTGGCACTCTTCAGCCTGCACGCACCGATAGCCACAATTTTCAGCCCCCCAAATGTAGACCAGACAGGGGGCTGATGTGAAGCCTCCAGGCGCGGTAATTCGGGCCTGAAGTCACGTTTTCTCGCCTTATTGCTGAAAAATTATACCGATGTTACTGATTCCGGCTTCACGCAGGTCTGCACGTAGCCCTTTGATTAGCTCCAGGTCCCGTTCTTCGCACTCTGCCAGCAGGCGAAAAATCTCCCACTGCAGGTCCCATTCGTCAATTACCGCCTGGTTGTCACGCAGCTCTTCGTCGCTCATTTCGCGACCGGCCTGGGTCATTTCGAGGATGGCCACGGTGGTGATCGACGTGCGGCTGACTTCGATGGCGTGCTCCAGCGTTTCACCGCTCAGCTGCGCGTGCAGGAGTTCACTCAGCGCCACGCAGGCATCAATCGCCGGGTGCACGCCGTAAACGTCAAAGTCGTCACCGTTTGGGATCGCCGCTTCCAGTTTCTCCAGCTGGCTGTCGAAATTGATTTTGGCATCCTTCACCGTCAGGCTTTCCCACACCAGGTCGAGAATGCGGCGATAGAGCTGCGGATCGGCAAACTCGGTCTGCTGACAGAAGGCCCAGTAATTGGGGAACATCCGCTCGCACAGACAGGCCATAAAGGTCATGTGCTGCCAGCTTTCCAGCTTCGCCAGACGCAAATGGACGGGGTTCTGTAACATCAAACTTACTCTCGGTAGATTAGCTGGCGGCAGTGTACCGCAAAAGCCGCGTACAAACAGCGTTAGCGCGCATTTTGCCACTTCACAAAAGCGGGACGGCCAGACGCCACGGCATCGGCCCAGCGCGTTGGCTCCGGCAAGCGGTAGCCAGCCATGCAGGCTTCAACCCAGTGCAGTGCGCTATCGAGGCTGACGCGGTGGCCGGTTGAGACAAACAGCGGATTGCAGCGCGTCTTGCTGCGCCACACCCAGGCAATCTGCTCGCCTTTATCCATCAGCGGCTGACGACTGCCCGGTGCCGCATCCAGCTCAGCGAAACGGCCGCACAGGCGCTTTTTCGCTAC
>NZ_SDFT01000072.1:0-31250 GCF_004916815.1 Pantoea sp. R102 | reverse complement strand
AGAATCAGCGACAGCACCACCACCATGCAGCCCACCAGCAGCGACAGGCGCGCACCAAACATCAGGCGCGACAGGATGTCACGGCCGACGTCATCGGTGCCCAAGATAAACTTCCAGCTACCGCCCTCCTGCCACACCGGCGGGTGCAACAGCGCATCGCGGAACTGCTCAGCCGGAGCATGCGGCGCCAGCACATCGGCAAAGATGGCGATCAGCAGCATCAGAATGATGTAAACCAGGCCGATAACCGCGCCTTTGTTACGTTTAAAATAGTGCCAGAATTCCTGAATCGGGGTCATCGGCTTCGGTGCAGCAGTGACGCTTGCGGGATCAACAGCAGACATGATTCCCCCTTATTTCTTATGACGGATGCGCGGATTCACCACGCCGTACAACAGATCAACCAGCAGGTTGACCAGAATGATCAGGATTGCCACCAGCAGCACGCCGCCCTGCACCACCGGATAATCACGGCGCTGCAGTGCTTCGATCAGCCAGCGGCCGAGTCCCGGCCAGGAGAAGATGGTTTCGGTGAGGATGGCGCCCGCCAGCAGCGTGCCTACCTGCAGACCGATCACCGTGACCACCGGCAGCATGGCGTTACGCAGCGCATGCACCACGATCACGCGCATGCGCGTCAGGCCTTTGGCGCGTGCGGTGCGGATGTAATCTTCACCCAGCACTTCCAGCATCGAGGAGCGCGTCATACGCACAATCACCGCCAGCGGAATGGTGCCCAGCACGATGGCCGGCAGGATCATGTGCATCACCGCATCTTTGAAGTCGCCCTCTTCGCCCCACAGCAGCGTATCAATCAGCATAAAGCCGGTGAGCGGATGGCTGTCGTCAAGGAAGATGGTGTCGCTGACGCGGCCAGAGACCGGCGTCAGGTTGAGCTGCACCGACACCAGCATGATCAGCATGATGCCCCACCAGAAGATCGGCATTGAGTAGCCGGTCAGCGAGATGCCCACGGCGGTGTGATCGAAAATAGAGCCGCGTTTCACCGCCGCCAGCACGCCGACCGGAATACCCACGGCAACGGCGAAGATCATGGCGCAGATGCCCAGCTCGAGCGTGGCTTTAAAGCGCGGCACGAACTCATCCCACACCGGGATGCGGCTTTTCAGCGAGATGCCGAGATCGCCATGCAGCACGCCATTGATGTAAGTGATGTACTGTTTCCACATCGGCTGATCGAGACCAAACTGGGCCATCAGCTGCGCATGACGTTCAGGGGAGATGCCGCGTTCACCGGCCATGATCAGCACCGGGTCGCCGGGGATCAGGTGAACGAAGGCAAAGGTCAATAATGTAATACCGATGAACGTCGGGATGACAAGGCCCAGACGTCGGAGTATGAATTGCAGCATAAGCCGGATTCTCAGTCATTTTCCGTGGCGCTAACGCCATGGACTACATTGCTCACAATCCGCAGCCGGCATAGCCGGACGCGACGCAAGAAGCGCTTCAAAATCCCCGTCATACTTCACGCTGCATCAGCGCAAGGTATTGAGGGTTTATAAGAAATTAGCCGGAAATAAAGTGCGGAGTACGGGCGGCGAAGGTGCCGCCCGAGGGCCAGCCATGCTGGCCCTGACCGCGATAATCCGAAAGGTTATTCCTGGATGTCGACGTTTTCGAAGTGATGTTTACCTAATGGATCAACCACATAGCCACTCACTTTCTTGCTCACTGGCTCGTACACGGTTGAGTGCGCGATGATCAGTGCTGGCGCCTGGTCGTGCATCACCACCTGCGCCTGCTTGTAGAGCTCAATACGTTTGTTGTGATCGGCTTCAGCACGCGCTGGCTGAATCAGATCTTCAAACGGCTTGTAGCACCAGCGTGAGTAGTTAGAACCATCTTTCGCTGCCGCGCAGCTGAACAGGGTGGCGAAGAAGTTATCCGGATCCCCGTTATCACCGGTCCAGCCCATCATCACGGTCTGGTGTTCACCGGCTTTAGCACGCTTCAGGTACTCGCCCCACTCGAAGGTAACGATTTTGGCTTTCACGCCGATTTTCGCCCAGTCAGCCTGAACCATTTCCGCCATGCGACGGGCGTTCGGGTTGTACGGACGCTGTACCGGCATCGCCCACAGGTCAATGCTGAAGCCATCCGGCATGCCCGCTTCTTTCAGCAGCTCTTTGGCTTTGGCCGGATCGTAAGCGTAGTCTTTGACGTCATTGTTGTAGCCCCACATGGTTGGTGGGATCAGGTTTTTCGCTGCCTGACCGGCGCCCTGATAGACCGCATCAATGATCGCTTGCTTGTTCACCGCCATGGTCAGTGCCTGACGCACTTTGACGTTATCCAGCGGTTTTTTCTCGGTGTTGAAAGACAGGTAACCGACGTTCAGCCCTGGCTGTTCCATCAGGTTGATTTTGGTGTCTTTCTTCATGCTGGCGATATCAGCCGGGTTGGGATACGGCATCACCTGACACTCGCCTTTCTGCAGTTTGGCGTAGCGCACCGAAGCATCTGGCGTGATGGAGAACACCAGGCGATCGATTTTTGGCTTGGTGCCCCAGAAGTCCGGGTTGGCTTTGTACAGAATACGTGAGTCTTTCTGGTACTGCTGCAGCACGAACGGACCGGTACCCACCGGGTTGAGGTCCAGTTTTTCTGGCGTGCCGGCTTTCAGCATGTTGTCGGCGTACTCTTTCGACAGGATTGACGCGAAGTCCATGCCAAGGTCGGCGAGGAACGGCGCTTCCGGACGGGTCAGCGTGAAGCGTACGGTGTAGTCATCCACTTTTTCGATTTTGGCGATCAGCTTCGGCATGTCCATGCCTTCGAAGTATTCGTAGCTGCCGCCGGAGACACCGTGGTACTTGTTGTTTTTATCGAGCTGGCGCTCGAAGGAGAACACGACGTCATCAGCGTTGAAGGTGCGGGTCGGCTTGAAGTCTTTGGTGGTTTGCCACTTCACGCCCTGACGCAGATGGAAGGTATAGATTTTACCATCTTCGCTGACGTCCCATTTTTCTGCCAGGCCCGGCTGCAGCTCAGTGGTACCGGTTTTGAACTCAACCAGACGGTTGTAGATCGGTACTGAGCTGGCATCGTAAGTGGTGCCGGATGTGAACAGCTGCGGGTTGAAGCCTTCCGGCGAACCTTCTGAACAGTAAACGAGGGTTTTCGCCTGAACGCCCGCGGCCACGGTCATAGCAATCAGGCTAAGACCGACCTTCAGCATCCTGGATTTGGCCAGGGAGTTGATCATGTTTTGCTCCATTGTGATGTGATGTTGTGTGCGTCGCCCGACCTCTGGTTTTTTTATGCGGTTCGGGCAGGTCAGTTATGTAATGACCAAAATGCGAGCGGTTATTGTTGTAGCGCTGACGCCGTGGAACCTGCCAGCGCTGGCCGTCTCTGCATCTTATTGACGCATCAATTTGTCAACAGTTGCAATGAACGTCAATACAACGTGGGGTTATTTACACAGAGTGTGAGTAAGTGCAAGCAACGATAAAAAACAGTGTTTGCACGCTAAGCCAAAATTTAAAAAGGTGATAAAGCGCGCAATGCCGTGTGATTCTCTGGCAATAGCGCCTGATAACAGTGATTATCACCGTTAAAAAACGTCTTAAAGTTGTCGGTAAATGTTGAATATCTGAACGATTCCCCGTGCGTTATGACGTTCAGGCAGCGAAATATGCTGGCGTAATGGCATAAGAAATCAGCAAAAAGCAAAAGCCGGTCATAAGCAGAATGTGTCGCGAATTAAGAGAGGTGCTTTGATGCAGCAAGGGATGAAGAGCGGTGTTGAAGGATAATACGGTTTATCCCGGTGATGATTAATGGAACGCGTAAATTGATGACTTTGCTTGATGGCTGCGAGAATGTGAGTCTGGTTCAGGGAAGGTCATCAGATCGCCATGAATGATGGACGTGGATTCCGGCGCGGCCATCCGGTCGCCATGAATGGCGACCCTACAGGGAATGTGCTGCTGAATGATGGGCGTGGATGCGGGCGCGGCCATCCGGTCGCCATGAATGGCGCCCCTACAGGGAACGTGCTGCTGAATGATGGGCGTGGCTTCCGGCGTGGCCGTCCGGTCGCCATGAATGGCGCTCCTACAGGGAACGTGCTGCTGAATGATGGGCGTGGCTTCCGGCGTGGCCGTCCGCTCGCCATGAATGGCGCCCCTTATATCCCGATCATTCTCCTCCGGGTATGATGATCCCCGACTGATCATCGGGAAGTTGCTGGTGAGATGGGGGCGCCCCCTGGGCATAAAGCCTGCTTCGTAGATTCATCCCCGGCAACTTAACTCCCGCCTTCAAGACCGGACGGTATCCTGTGCCCCGAGCACGCATCCATAAGGATGGTCATGGCGGTTTCCCTGTGCTGTTAAGGAGAATCTATGCAAACCCGTATGCCTGTCGGCATTGATATTGCCTCCGGAAAGTTTGATGTGGCCGTCTGGAAAGGCGACACGTCTTACAAAACCAAAGTCTTTCCCAACACCCCTAAGGGCTTTATCGCCCTGAAAAAATGGCTGGAGCCGTTCGGCTGCTGCCATATCTGCATGGAGGCTACCGGCGCGTACAGTGAGCCGCTGGCCACCTTCCTGCACGACGAAGGCTATGATGTCAGCGTGGAAAATCCCGCGCGCATCAGGCGCTTCGGACAGGCGGAGCTGAGCCGTAACAAGACGGATAAAGACGATGCGCGCATGATAGCGCGCTACTGTAAACTGCACGGCCCGTCGCTGTGGCAGCCGGCGCCGCTGAATGAACGCAGGCTGAAGGCGCTGGTGAAGCGCCTGACGAATCTTCAGGAAATGCGGCAGATGGAAGAGAACCGGCTGGAGGTCTCGGATGCGGTGGTGCAGCCCTCAATCCGCGTGGTCATTGCGGCGCTGGATGCGCAGATAGACGAAACGAAGCGGGCAATAAACGACCATATCGACAATGACCCGGGCCTTAAAAAGAACAGGGAACTGCTGGAGTCCATCCCGGGCATCGCGGGCGTGCTGAGCAGCACGATGCTGGCGTATCTGGGGGACATGTCGAGGTTCAGCAGCAGCAAGGCGCTTGTGGCGTGGGTGGGTCTGAATCCGATGCGGCAGGAGTCCGGTGAGTGGAAGGGCAAAAGCAGGATATCGAAGATGGGCAACAGCGCGATGCGCAAGGCCCTGTACATGCCTGCGATAGTGGCGATGAAGTGGAATCCGGCGGTGAGTGCGCTGAAGAAACGGCTGGATGCGGGTAAGAAAACGGGAAAAGTCGTGGTGTGCGCGGCGATGAAGAAGCTGCTGCAGCTGGCTTATGGCGTGCTGAAATCGGGTCGTCCGTTCGATGCCGAAATATGTCTTGCCAGGTAACCGGCAAGACGGTATCTACAACGAGTGGAGACATTTTTTTGTAGGGTGCGCATTCATGCGCACCGGCATCAGATAGTGCAAATCCCCTTTAACATCAGGGAATTCGAGCGCAGCGTCAACGGTAAAAAAATCGGGAAAGGGCTTTACAGACGCGAATGATAATGATTATTATTGTCAACGCGAATCCGGCTGCGTCTCCTGACAAACCGGGTAAGCACGACATTGCTCACATTGCTTCCAGTGTTTCTTAGCCAGCTCGGGTGCTGGCTTTTTTTTTGCCTGCGCCTCAGGCGAACGCCGTCCTTGGCACTTTATCCCTCTTCTCCTTCCGTGGCCGCAACGGCATAACATGACAAAAAAATGATAAACTCAGCGTATCTCTGACCTCAGGCGCACACGATGAAGAAGAAAAGACCGGTATTACAGGATGTTGCCGATCGCGTCGGCATCACAAAAATGACCGTCAGCCGCTACCTGCGGAACCCCGATCAGGTCTCTGCGGCGCTGCGCGACAAAATCGCCGTGGCGCTGGATGAACTCGGCTATATCCCCAACCGTGCGCCCGACATGCTCTCTAACGCCACCAGCCGCGCGATTGGCGTGCTGCTGCCCTCGCTCACCAACCAGGTGTTTGCCGACGTGCTGCGCGGCATTGAAACCGTGACCGATGAAGCGGGCTATCAGACGCTGGTGGCGCACTTCGGCTATAACCCGCACAAAGAGGAGCTGCAGCTGCGTTCGCTGCTGGGCTGGAACATTGATGGCGTGATCCTCACCGAACGTTCCCACACGCCGGGCACGCTGCGCATGCTGGAAGTGGCGGGCATTCCGGTGATCGAAATGATGGATTGCGTCACGCCGTGCCTTGATATGGCCGTGGGCTTCGACAACGTCGAGGCGGCGCGGCAGATGACGCATGCTATCCTCAAAAAAGGCCATCGTCATACCGTTTACCTGGGCGCGCGCCTCGATGAGCGTACGCTGCAAAAGCAGCAGGGCTATGAACAGGCGATGCGCGAAGCCGGGCTGACGCCACACAGCGTCATGATGGAAGATGCCTCCTCCTTCAGCGCCGGTGCCCAGCTATTACGCGAGGCGCAGAAGCGCTATCCGCACACTGACAGCCTGTTCTGTACCAATGATGACCTGGCGGTAGGCGCGATGTTTGAGTGCCAGCGCCAGGGGTTGCGCGTGCCGGAGCAGATGGCGATCGCCGGCTTTCACGGCCACGACATCACGCAGGTGGTCAATCCGCGGCTGGCTACGGTGCTGACGCCACGCGAACGCATGGGGCGTGAATCAGCCGCTATGCTGCTGGCGCGGATTGGCGGTGATCGCAGCGTGACCGCGCCGCTGGATGTCGGTTTTGAGATTGCCGAAGGTGGCAGCATCTGATTTTGGCGATTTTTTGAGTCAGTTCACACTTTCGTGCTTTTCCGCCTGACAAGGGTTGCCAGCGTCTGAGTGCGCTCGGACAATGGCAATCAAAATTGTTATCGGTAACATTGGCAGCTTAACCTGCCGGAGCGCAAAACCATGACCACGCCATCTCCATCGCACCACGTCTTTATCCTGATGGGTGTTTCCGGCAGCGGAAAGTCTGCCGTCGCCAATCAGGTGTCTCATCAGCTCAGCACCGCGTTTCTGGATGGTGATTTCCTGCATCCGCGCAGCAACATCACCAAAATGGCGGAAGGCCATCCGCTGAACGACGACGATCGCCAGCCGTGGCTGCAGGCGCTGAATGATGCGGCGTTCGCGATGCAGCGCACCCAGGCGATCTCGATCATCGTCTGTTCAGCGCTCAAAAAGTCCTATCGCGACATCCTGCGTCAGGGCAATCACAACCTGAAATTCATCTATCTGAAGGGCGATTTTGCCACCATCGAGTCTCGTCTCAAGGCGCGCAAAGGCCACTTTTTCAAACCGCAGATGCTGGTGACACAGTTTGAAACCCTGCAGGAACCGGGTGCCGACGAGCCGGACGTGCTGGTTGTCGATATCAATCACTCACTGGATGAGGTAGTTGCGGCCACGGTTGCGACCATCGAGGGCGCAATCAACAAGGGCTAGTCATGAGTACCGCAACGCTGGTGTTAACCGCAGCAGGCTCTGTCCTGCTGCTGCTGTTTTTGGTGATGAAAGCGCGTATGCACGCCTTTGTCGCCCTGATGTTAGTGTCGATGGGTGCCGGTCTGTTCTCCGGTATGCCGCTGGATAAAATTGCCGAGACCATGCAAAAAGGCATGGGCGGCACGCTCGGCTTTCTCGCCATTGTGGTGGCGCTGGGTGCCATGTTCGGCAAAATTCTGCACGAAACCGGTGCGGTCGATCAGATCGCCATTCGCATGCTGAAAACCTTTGGCGAGCGGCGCGCGCACTATGCGATGGGCATTGCCGGGCTGATCTGTGCGCTGCCGCTGTTCTTTGAAGTGGCCGTGGTGTTGTTGATCAGCATCGCCTTCGCCGTGGCACGCCGTACCCACGATAATCTGGTCAAACTGGTGATCCCGCTGTTTGCCGGCGTCGCCGCCGCGGCGGCCTTTTTGCTGCCCGGACCGGCACCGATGCTGCTGGCGGCGCAGATGCACGCTGACTTTGGCTGGATGATCCTGCTGGGGCTATGCGCGGCGATTCCCGGCATGCTGATTGCCGGTCCGCTGTTCGGCAACCTGATTGCGCGCCATGTGACGTTCAGCGCGCCGCCGGAAGATCATCAGCCGGACGTCAGCGAGGGCCAGCTGCCGTCGTTTGGCTTTAGCCTGTCGCTGATTCTGTTCCCGCTGCTGCTGGTCGGGCTGAAAACCATCGGCGCGCGCTTTACCACACCGGATTCACGTCTGTATGCGTGGCTGGAGTTTATCGGCCATCCGTTTACCGCCATCCTGCTGGCGCTGCTGGTAGCGATTTACGGCCTGGCTTACCGTCAGGGCATGGATAAAGAGAAGGTGATGCAGGTATGCGGCAGTGCGCTGCAGCCGGCGGGGATTATTCTGCTGGTGATTGGTGCGGGCGGCGTGTTCAAGCAGGTGCTGGTGGATTCCGGCGTTGGCCCGGTGCTGGGCCACGCGCTGACCGGTGCCGGCATGCCGATTGCGCTGGCCTGTTTTATTCTCTCCGGCGCGATTCGGGTGATTCAGGGCTCGGCCACGGTGGCCTGTTTAACCACCGTCGGACTGGTGATGCCGGTGATTGAACCGTTGCATTACAGCGGTGCGCAGCTGGCGGCGCTGTCGATCTGCATCGGCGGCGGCTCGATTATTATCAGCCACGTCAACGATGCCGGTTTCTGGCTGTTCGGCCGCTTCACCGGTGCCACCGAAGGCGAGACGCTGAAGACCTGGACGCTGATGGAGACGATTCTCGGCACCACCGGCGCCATCGTCGGGATGATCGCGTTTAGTTTGTTGTCGTAATGGCAATGCGCAATAAATTGCGCCGTTACAGATTAATGCACAGCCTGTAGCGGCGCGATTTATCGCGCGTTGTAAAAATGATTAATCCACCTCGCGCTCATCGTCCGGCTGATCCAGCACGGTGTACGCCACCGCACAGAACAGCGAATTCAGGCGCTTCATATCTCCCAGCAAACCTAAATGCAGCGAACTGGTTTCGATGCTTTGCACATTCTGCCGATGCAGGCGCTCGACGTGGGCGTGGGAATAACGGCGAATCAGGATGCGGAAACGGTGCTTGGCACGGCGCAGACGCTTCGCGCTGGTGACGTCGTGCGACAGAAACACCGACAGGCTCAGGCGCAGGTTGCTTAACACCTGCTCCTGCAGCGAATTCAGCTCTTCCAGCCCTTCCGGCGAAAACGCCCGGCGCGCCTGCAGCGATTTGTCCGCTACGTCGGCGCTCATGCGCTCGATAATGTCGCCTGCCTGCTCCAGATTCAGCGCCATCTCAATCACCTCGGCCCAGCGGCGTGAATCCTCTTCCGCCAGATCCTCCTTCGGCATGCGCGCCAGATAGAGCTTAATGGCGGTGTACAGCACATCCACATCATCATCCAGCCGCCGCACTGCGCGCTCCTCGCGCAGTTCGCCCATCACCACCTTGTTGAAGCTCTCCAGCATCTGCTCCACTACATCGCCAATGCGCAGCGTCTCCCGCGCCGCGTTGGCCAGCGCCAGCGCCGGCGTATCCAGCGCGCTGCTGTCGAGGTGCTTAGGTTTGAGATGGGTCTGGTTTTCCGCATCGTCGGCGATCATGCGGCGGCACAGGCGCGCCATCGGTTCGGCAAACGGCACCATCACCAGACAGCGCACCAGGTTGTAGAACACGTGGAAGAAGATCACCATCTCTTCATCGTTAACCGGGAGCTTATCCAGCAGATCGGCGATGTAATCGACAAACGGCAAAATAACGATGCTGCCAATCAGCTTGAACAACAGGCTACCGAGCGCCACCCGCTTGCCGGCAGCATTCGATCCGCTGGCGTTGATCATCGCCAGCAAGCCGCTGCCGAGGTTAGCGCCAATCACCAGACACAGCGCCACTTTGAACGAGATAACGCCGGTGGCGGTCAGCGTGGCGGTAATCAGCACCGCGGCCAGGCTGGAGTAGCTGATGATGGCGAATACCGCGCCAATCAGCGCATCCAGCATGATATCGCCGGTCAGCGTGGAGAACAGTACCTGCACGCCGGCGGCCTGGGTAATGGGTTTGGCGGCGGCGACAATCAGCTGCAGCGCCAGCAGAATCAGCCCGAGGCCGATGGCCGCGCGTCCGATCTGACCGGCGCGCGTCTGTTTGCGGCTGAGGAAAAATACCACGCCAAAAAAGATAAACAGCGGCGACAGCCAGGAGAGATCGAAGGTCAGGATGCGCGCCATGATGGCGGTACCGACGTCGGCACCCAGCACCACCACCAGCGCGGGCGTCAGGCTGACCAGATTCTGCGCCACAAACGAGGTGACTAATAACGTGGTGGCGTTACTGCTCTGCACCAGCGCGGTAACGCCAATCCCGGCAAGAAACGCCATCGGTTTTTTTTCCACGCTGCGGCTTAACACGCGACGCAGATCGGCACCGTATACGCGCATCACGCCGGTGCGGACAATGTGGGTGCCCCATACCAGCAGGGCGACGGCGGAGAGAAGGTTAAGCAGGGTTAGCACGAATAAAGGCTCCTATGCGCCAGGCAGAAAACAGGCGGCTGCCTGCCTGGCGATAAGCACAGCCGATAAATACCTGCGTCGCGCTGCGTTGCCAATTTTTCGTTTAATTTAAGCGACCTGGCGCAACGTCGACATCTCTAACTGTAGTCCAATCTGCATGCCGGCGGGGTGTAAATCTGCCACGCTGCGGTTGAGCACATCCACCGACAACTCGACCTGATTCGCCAGCACGCGATAGCGGATCACGTTCCCGAGCAGGCTATGGCTGAGAATGGTGGCCGCGATGCCTGCCTGCGGTGCGCACAGCTGGATGGATTCCGGACGAATCGCCACCTGGCTGCTGAACGGCTGGCCGGTCAGCTGCGTTGCCTGTTCGGCGCTCAGCAGGTTGTAGTTACCAATAAAGCCCGCGGCGAACAGATCCACCGGCTGGGTATAGAGCGTTTCCGCGTTGCCGTTTTGCACAATGCGACCGCGATTCATCAGCACAATACGGTCCGACAGCGTCAGCGCCTCTTCCTGATCGTGGGTGACAAAAATGGTGGTCAGCTTCAGCTCCTGCTGAATGTGGCGAATCTGCTCGCGCAGATGGCGGCGAATGCGGGCGTCCAGCGCCGACAGCGGTTCATCCAGCAGCAGCAGGCGCGGCCGCGTCACCAGCGAACGCGCCAGCGCCACGCGCTGACACTGACCACCCGACAGCTGATGCGGATAGCGGCGCGCGAAGTCGGCCAGTTCCACCAGCGCCAGCGCTTCCATCACGCGTTGCTGAATCTCACCGGCGGGCAGTTTCTGCATCTTCAGGCCAAACGCGACGTTCTTCTCTACCGTCATATTCGGAAACAACGCATAGCTCTGGAACACCATGCCAATGGTACGTTTCTGCGGCGGCAGCGGCACCAGATCCTGGCCCTGCAGCAGAATGGTGCCGCTGTCGACATCGGTCAGGCCGGCGATGCAGCGCAGCAGTGTTGACTTGCCGCAGCCGCTCGGGCCGAGCAGGGTGACAAACTCACCTTCGTCGGCGCTGAAATCGATGTTTTCAAAAATGGTGGTCGGGCCGTAGCTTTTATTCAGTTGGGTAACGTTCAGGTAACTCATGGTCAGCCTCGTTCAGGATTGAGGGCATTGGCCAGCCAGGTGACCAGCAGGACAACCGCAAAATAAGAGATCACCAGCGCGCTGGTGAAATGCCCGCTGCCGTTGCGCATGTTGTAGAGATAAACCTGCAGCGTTTCATAGCGGGTGCCGACCAGCAGGTTAGCAAAGACAAACTCACCAATCAGAAAGGAGAAGGAGAGCAGCACGGCAATGAACACCCCTTTGCGCAGATTTGGCAGCACCACAAACAGGGCTGCCTGCCAGGTGCTGGCGCCCAGCAGATGAGCCGCGTCAATCAGCTCTTTCAGGTTGATGGCCTGCATATTGTTGGCAATGGCGCGGTAGATAAACGGCAACGCAATGGTGAAGTAACAGCCGATGAGAATCCATGGCGTGCCGGTCAGTATCAGCGGGCCCGAGGAGTAGAGCTGCAGCAGCCCGACCGACGAGACTACCGGCGGCACGGCAAACGGCATCAGAATCAGCACGTTCATCACCGCGTCCAGTTTTGGATAGTAGTAAGCGATTACAAACATCGCAGGCAGCACCAGCAGCAGGGAGAACAGCAGCGCACCCACGCAGATCAGCAGCGAATGACCGAGCGCGGTGAGGAAGCGCGGATCGCTCCACAACTGCGTCAGCCACTTCAGGGTAAAGCCCTGCGGCAGAATGGTATCGCTCCACTCGCTGGAGATGCCGTACAGCAGCGTCGCCAGCAGCGGTGCGGCGAGCACGATCAGCAGCAGCCAGACAATCAGGCGATGGTAGAGTTTTTCGACGCGAGACATGTCAGGACTCCTGTACGCGGGCATGCAGATAGCTGCGACGCACCAGATACTGCTGCACCACGGTAATCAGCGCCATAATCAGCACCAGCAGCATCGCCAGCGCGCCGCCGGTATTGGGATCGAGCGAGATATCGCCTGACACCAGCGCGGCGATGCGCACTGGCACCACGTTGAAGTTGCCGGTAGTCAGCGCGTAAATGGTGGCGTAGGCGCCCAGCGCGTTGGCCAGCAAAATCACAAAGGTGCCGAGCAGCGCCGGAAACAGAATCGGCAGGCCGATGTGCCACCAGTAGCGCCAGCGGCTGGCACCGAGCAGTGCCGCCGACTCTTCCCAGTCTTTCCGCAGCCCGTCAAACGCCGGGTAGAGCAGCAGAATACCGAGCGGAATCTGGAACCAGGTGTAAACCAGCACCATGCCGTCGCGCGAAAACAGCTTAAAGCTGTCCAGCCAGCCGTAGTGACGCAGCAGCAGCGTCAGGCAGCCGTTCAGTCCGAGCAGGATGACAAAGGCGAAGGCCAGCGGCACGCCGGCGAAGTTGCTGGTCATATTGGTGAACGACAGCAAAAAGCGCTGAAAACGCCCGGTGCCGAGCTTGTGCAGCGAATAACCGGCAAGCAGCGCGATCAGCAGGCCGTAAACGCTCGACCACAGCGAAATATCCAGCGACAGGCGAAAAGCCTGCAGGTAGAACGGTGAAGTGAGGATATCGCTGTAGTTGTCGATGCCCCAGCGCTCATTGATATCGCTCCAGAAGCTGTTGATGGCAATCCACAGCAGCGGCGCGAGCTGGAAGGCGATCCAGAACAGCACGAACGGCAGCAGCAGCAGCGAGGCCAGGGTTTTGCCCTTCATCAGCGCGGCTCCGCCAGCAGACCGCGACACAGCGGTTTGTCGTGCGGGACGCCGAGCAGGGTGCAGACGGTGCCGCACAGGTCGGTTTGCTGCGGCTCCAGGTCGGGCTGCAGCGAGAAGCCGCGGCCAAAAACAAACAGCGGCACCTGCGTCTCTTCCGGCAGAATACCGCCGTGCGAGCGATCGTCGTTCATGCCGTGGTCGGCAGTGACAATAACCTGATAACCGGCGGCCAGCCAGCCGGGCATCCACTGCGACAGATAGCCATCCGCCATTCGTGCCCGGTTACGATACTGCGGTGATGACAGGCTGTGCTTGTGCCCGGCATCGTCGATGTTCATTGGGTGAATCAGCAGGAAATCGGGATCGTGCTGCAGGCGCAGGCTTTCGGCATCCTCGAACAGATGCGAGTCGGGGTAACCGTCGTCCCAGTAGAAATGGCCGTACTGGATCGGCAGGTCGGGCGCGTTAGTGTGGCGATCGCGCGCGGCGTTGAACGGCGAGCGGTTATACAGTTCGCTCACCCAGTGATAAGCGGCAGCGGCGGTAGTGAGTCCGGCGTCGCGCGCGTAGTGAAAGATGCTGCGCTGATTGCTCAGGCGATTGACGCCGTTGTGAATGATGCCGCTGCGCACCGGTGGAATGCCGGTCAGAATGCATTCGTACAGCGGACGCGACAGCGACGGCAGTTCGCAGGTTAACGTGTAATAGTGGCCGTTGCCCTGTTTGCATTCGGCAAACAGATAGCCCATGGCGTGCTGCGCTACCTGATTACTCAGCCCATCGAGTACCACCAGGATTGTTTTCATCCCCGCTCCCTCAGGTGCGCATGAATGCGCACCCTGTAAAAATTGGTGATAGGTACCGGCGCAATGTATTGCGCATTGCCGGAAAACGGATGCGCGATACATCGCGCCGCTACGGTATGTGCGACTGGCAAAACGTCTGCGTTACTGCTTCATGTTAATAACCACATTCTCCTGCCACAGACGCGGCAGCAGTTTTGAGGTCTTATCCCAGGCAGCCTGATCTTTGATCGGACGGGCATTTTTATATTCGGACTGCGGCAGCAGTTTGGCCTGCACGTCTGCCGGCAGCGTTAAATGCTCGGCGCGAATCGGGCGCGCATAACCTTTCGCCAGGTTGATCTGGCCCTCATCCGACAGAATGTATTCACGCGCCAGCTTCGCCGCGTTCGGGTGGCGGGCGTATTTGTTGATAATGGTGGTGTAGCCAGAGGTCACGGACCCGTCCGACGGAATCACCACTTCGTAGCGATTTTTATCAATCTGATCGCGGTAGTTCAGACCGTTGAAGTCCCACACCACGGCGACCTGAATCTCACCTTTTTCGATGTTGGCGATCATCGGGTCGGTCACGCCAAGGCGGCCCTGTTTCGCCAGCTCGCCAAAGAACGCCAGCGCCGGCTTGATGTTCTTCTCGTCACCGCCCAGCGCATAGCTGGCGGCGAGGACGCCGTTTGCCGCCTGAGCTGCCGTGCCGACGTCGCCGATAGTGACCACATACTTACCTTTTTTCAGATCGGCCCAGCTGTGCGGTGCGTCTTTCACCTGCTGCTTGTCGATCAGGAAAGCGATGGTGCCGGTGTAGGCCAGCATCCAGTTGCCATCGGCGTCTTTCGCCCATGCCGGAATCTGATCCCAGTGCGTCGGTTTGTAGGGTTGCGCCACGCCTTTGGCGACGGCAATCGGACCGAAAGCGGCGCCCACGTCGCCGATATCGGCGCTGGCGTTATCCTGCTCGGCGGCAAACTTCGCCAGCTCCTGCGCCGAAGACATATCGGTATCGCTGTGCTTGAGACCGTATTTGGTGCTGAGATCGTTCCAGGTATCTTTCCAGTTGGCCCAGGTGTCAGGCATACCGACGCTGTTAACCTGGCCTTCGGCGCGCGCGGCTTTTTCCAGCGCGGCAACATCGTTATCGGCGGCATGCGCGGCGGGCAGCGCAAGCAGAACGGCACTGGCTACTACAGAAGAGATAAACGCTTTCATCTCGGTTGCTCCGGGTGTAAGTTGTGGGTCGTCGTGGTCTAGTCCAGCAAGAACCGAGCCAATGTAGCCCGGATAGATGAAGGTTTTATGACCGGGGTGTTGAAATGGGATGTGGCGCGTCGTTCCACATGCGGTTACAGCGCGCTAAAGCGTGGGATGTGCCTTGTCACATTGTAGTCATCGAACTGTCATAGTGCAGATTTGCCCCAAAATGAGGCTGAAAAAAATGTCGTCGAAAACCGCAGATGTGATCGCTGCCGCACTATGCGAACGGATTGAAAACGGAGAGTTTGTCACCAGACGATTGCCGGCCGAGCGCGCGTTGAGCGAACAATATTCCACCACGCGCATCACGCTTCGTGAAGCGCTTGGCCTGCTGGAAGCGCAGGGCGTCATCTACCGCGAACTGCGGCGCGGCTGGTTTATTGCGCCGCCGCGCCTCATCTATAACCCGGCACATCACAGCCACTTTCACGCCATGGCGCTGCAGCAGGGGCGTATTGCCAGCACTGAGGTGATGGAGGCGCGCGAGGTGCCGGCGCAGCTGGCGATTGCGCGTCATCTGCAACTGCTGGAAGGCGATCAGGTGTACCGCATTCGCCGCCTGCGCCGCATTGATGGCCGCGCGGTGCTGTACGTCGAGCATTACCTCAATCCGGCCTTCTTTCCCGGTCTGCTGCGTGAAGATCTCACCCGCTCGCTGACCGATCTGTATGACCAGCGCTACGGCATTCACTACGGCGGCGCACGGTTTACCATTATGCCCGGTCCGCTTCCGGCGCGGGCGGCGCCCGCACTGAACGTGGCGAGCGGTACGCCCGGCCTGCTGATTACGCGTATCAACCGTGACCAGCATAAGCGGGTGATTGACTGCGACTGCGAGTACTGGCGTTATGACGCGCTGTGCGTTGATGTTGAGGTGTGATGTATTGTGATTTAGATCACATTACAGCATGATAGCGCCAGAAGAATCTCGTCATCTGAGGCGCAAAATAATGACAACAAAACCAGCGGCGGGGCAGCTTATTGCTTCGGTATTACAGTGGGTACTGAACATTGGCCTGGTGATTCTGGCCGTTATTCTGGTGGTGTTTCTCGGTAAAGAGACCATTCACCTGGCGAATGTGCTGTTCAGTACCGGTGAGCAGGCGTCCTCGTATCTGCTGATCGAAGGCATTGTGATCTACTTTCTCTATTTCGAGTTTATCGCGCTGATTGTGAAGTACTTTCAGTCCGGCTATCACTTTCCGCTGCGCTACTTCGTCTATATCGGGATCACGGCGATTATTCGTCTGATCATTGTCGACCATAAAAATCCTTTCGATACGTTGTGCTACTCGGCGGCCATTTTGATTCTGGTGGTGACGCTGTGGCTGGCCAACAGTAACCGCCTGAAACGCGAGTAATTCCTCCCGCGACGCCAGCGTGGCACAAGCAGATGTGTCACGCTGAGCGCGGTGCGCTACACTAGGGCAACTTTTTTACCGGAGATGTCCTGATGTCGCATGACGCGCTGCGCCAGTTACGCGCACTGCACTGGCTGCCAGCCTCTTCCCCGTTACTTTCACCGCCGCTGCTTGACTGGCTGCTGGAAGAAGACTCAATGACGCGCCGCTTTGAGCAGCACTGCCAGCAGGTTACCGTACAACTGCTGCGGGAAGCGTTCATTACCGCCGATGAGATGCCGCAGGAAGCGGCGTTTCTGCCTGCCGACACGCGCTTCTGGCTGCGTGAAATCGTGCTGTGCGGTGACAATGAACCCTGGCTGATTGGCCGAACCGTGGTGCCGGAGAGCACGCTGAACGGCCCGGAACAGATGCTGCAAAATCTCGGCACGCGGCCACTGGGACGCTACCTGTTTTCCTCCTCGACGCTGAGCCGCGATTTTATCGATCCGGGCCAGATTGATGACCTGTGGGGACGCCGCTCGCGGCTGCGCCTGTCCGGCAAACCGCTGCTGTTAACTGAACTGTTTTTACCGGCGTCGCCGCTGTACCGCGCGCTGAAGCAAGGATAATGCCCCGTGCAAAAGACTTTAACCATGAGCAAATGGCAGGCCTATAGTCGCCTGATGCGTATTGATAAACCGATTGGCACGCTGCTGCTGCTGTGGCCGACACTGTGGGCGCTGTGGCTATCCGGCATGGCGATTCCGCCGCTGTCGGTGCTGGTGGTGTTCGTCCTCGGCGTGTTTGTGATGCGTGCGGCGGGCTGCGTGATCAACGATTATGCCGACCGTAACGTCGACGGCCACGTGAAACGCACCGCCGCGCGACCGTTAGCCAGCGGCGCGGTAACGGAGAAAGAGGCGAAGCTGCTGTTCGCCGGCCTCGGTCTGCTGGCGTTCCTGCTGGTGCTGACTATGAACCGCATGACCATTCTGCTGTCATTTGGCGGGCTGGCGCTGGCGTGGGTTTATCCCTTTATGAAGCGCTATACCCATCTGCCGCAGGTGGTGCTGGGCGCAGCGTTTGGCTGGGCGATTCCGATGGGCTGGGCGGCGGTTAGTGAGTCCTTACCCTTTGTCTGCTGGCTGGTGTTTCTCGCCAATATTTGCTGGACGGTGGCTTATGACACCCAGTACGCCATGGTTGACCGCGACGACGATCTGAAGATTGGCGTGAAATCGACGGCGATTCTGTTCGGGCGTTACGACAAGCTGATTATCGGGCTGTTACAGCTGGCCGCGCTGGGCCTGATGGCGCTGGTGGGCATTTTACTGCATCTGAACGGTGCGTTTTACTGGTCGCTGCTGCTGGCGGGCGGGCTGTTTGTGCATCAGCAGAAACTGATTGCCGGGCGTGAACGTGAGCTGTGCTTCCAGGCATTCCTCAACAACAACTACGTTGGCCTGGTGCTGTTTATTGGCGTGCTGCTTAATACCCAGCCGTTTGTTGCGCTGTTCTGATGGTGGGGTGATTAACCCCGGCGGCGTGCCGGTCGCCGCAGTGGGAAGCGCGTTCTTTTCGCGCCTGAATTCTGAAAATGAAACCGCGGCGCAATCTGGCGTGTGACAGATGCGCCGTGGTTTTCAGTCGCCCATTAGTCGTGCGCCACGGCACTCTCAATGGTCAGACGGACATCGCTGGTGACCAGTTCGGCCAGCATCTGCCACATCATATTGGTACGTTCAGCATCCGCATCACCGGAATCACTGATATAGCCTTCATCACGCAGCGACAGCACCAGCGCGGTAAAGACCGCCTTGTCGAAGAACTCCGGCGCATTGATACCGTGCAGCACTGACAGACGCTGAGCCAGCGTGCGGCTCTCTTTCTCCAGCGTGCCACGGTTAATGGTCGGCTTGGCGCTGAGAATGGCGAAGGTGATGGCGAAACGCTGCAGCGTTTCACGAATCCCGGCCGCCAGCAGCTGCAGCGTACGATAACGTGCCGCACTCATTTTCAGCTGGCCTTCCTGTACGGTGATCAGCCCCTGCCGCGCCATTTCGGCGCAGAGCGCATTCAGCAGGGCCGGCAGTTCGGCACTGTCCCAGCGCAGGAACAGTTCGCTCTTCAGCATTGGATAGACCAGGCTGACCTGACGCAGCAGTTCCGCCTCGCTGATCTCCCGATGCTGCTGCACGATAGCGGCAATCAGCGACGGCATCACCAGCATATGGTGGATGTTGTTGCGATAGTAGGTCATCAGCACCGCCTGCTCGCGCGGCAGAATGATGATCTCGCCAATACTGTCCTGCTCGGTCTCGAACTTGTTCATGCCCATGGCGTGATCGAGCAGCGCTTCAGCGCTGAGATCCGGCACGGTTGACTCGGGTGAGTACGGCACATTGCGCAGCAACTGGGTGTAGCACTCCAGCTGTTCCGTCAGCTGTTCACGCGTCAGCGAACGCTGGCGCGATGCCAGCAGCGCGGTCACGCACAGGTTCATGGCGTTGGCCGCGCCGGCTTCGTTGATGCGTACCATCAGACGTGCCGCGATATCGTTCACCACCGGCGTCATCCACGCCGGACGCTGAGGATCAATAGGGTCAATCGCTTCACGCCACTCCGGAACCTGTTTGTTGAGATAGTTAACCAGCGACAGCGGCTCACCGAAGTTCACATAGCCTTGGCCGAGGTTACGCAGCTTGCGCAGGCCGCGCACCATCTGCATAAAGCCCTCTTTCTCTTTTGCGGCACCGCGCAGCTCTTTGGCATAAGTGCCGACTTCCATCACGTGCTCATAACCGATGTAGATTGGCACAAAGGTGATAGGACGGCTGCCGCCGCGCAGCAGCGCCTGTAACGTCATCGACAGCGTGCCGGTTTTCGGGTCGAGCAGACGGCCAGTACGTGAGCGCCCGCCTTCAACAAAATACTCAACCGAATAGCCGCGGCTGAACAGCTCGCCCAGATACTCGCGGAACACCGTGGAGTAGAGCTTGTTGCCTTTGAAGGTACGACGAATAAAGAAGGCACCGAGGCGACGGAAAATCGGTCCGGCTGGCCAGAAGTTGAGATTGATACCGGCAGCAATGTGCGGCGGTACCAGGCCCTGATGATAGAGCACGTAGGACAGCAGCAGATAATCCATGTGGCTGCGGTGGCAGGGCACGTAAACAATTTCGTGACCATCCTGCGCCAGCTGGCGCACGCGTTCGCCGCCGTGCACGTTAATGCCCTGATAGAGCCGACTCCACAGCCAGCCCATCACACGGTCAGTCACGCGGATCGCTTCGTACGAGAAATCCGCCGCCACTTCTTCCATCATTTCGATGGCGTTCTGCTGCGCTTTTTCATGCGAAATCTTCTTGCTGCGCGCTTCGTCTTCAACCGCTTTCTCAATCGCTTTGGATTGCAGCAGCTTGTTGAACAGATCCTGGCGTGCCGGCAGACGCGGGCCGACGGCTGCCAGCCGCTGGCGGGCAAAGTGAATGCGCGCGACACGTGCCAGCTTCTGCGCGATCGACTGATCGGTACCGTGTTCGGTGGCCATCTGACGCAGTGAAACCGTGGGTGAGAAGCGGACAAAGCTGTCGCGGCCGTGCCACAGGATGGCAAAGAACTTCTGTATACCGTTAAGAATACGCAGATGTGGCGTCGGTTCGCCCTGAATTTCACGGCCTGGCGCCCGGCCAAACATCACGGAAACCGGCAGCATCTGTACGTCCAGCGCCGCATTGTTGCGGTGCAGATCGAGATAGTCATGGAACAGCTTGACCGACTCCGGGTTCGCCACGAAATAGGGGAAGACGCGCGGCCCATCGTGAATAAATACGTGGCGCGGCAGCAGGGTGCCGTCAATCTCCAGCGGCGCCAGCGGATCCGGCAGATCGTGCTTCAGGCACTGTGCGCGTAGCGTGAGCAAGTCCGCCTTTGAATCATAAGGCAAAACATACATCACCGGACGGGTCGGATCGATACCGTGTTCCGAGATCGGATCGGTCGGAATGACCTTACTTTTTACCAAAATAGAGAGTGGTAAATTCAACAATTTGTAATAGAGTTTACGCCAACCTGACATAGACAACTTGAAGCCTCTTGTTAGCAAAGCGCGGCAAGCATACCAGAAAGTGCGGCGAAGATCTGTGGCTGTGCCACCTCGCGCGCCCAGACATTGACGTCAAAAACAGTTAAGGGTTCCACAACATGGCAAATAACGTCACCGGTTTCCTGAGAATCATTAAAGCCGCCGGTTATTCCTGGCAGGGGCTGCGCGCTGCCTGGCAGCATGAAGCCGCTTTTCGCCAGGAGGCGATTGCCGCACTGGTCGCGGTTGCCATTGCCTGCTGGCTGGATGTCGATGCCATCACGCGTGTGTTGCTGATTGGCTCGGTGGTGCTGGTGGTCATTGTTGAGATCCTTAATAGTGCCATCGAAGCCGTGGTGGACCGCATCGGTCAGGAGCGCCATCCGCTGGCGGGACGCGCCAAAGACATGGGCTCGGCGGCGGTACTGCTGGCTATCTTACTGGCTCTGTTTGTCTGGATCGCGCTGCTTTGGTCGCATTTGCGATAAACATTCCACATTCATCAAGCCGCTGATTTTTCCCTCTGTTTCGGTTTTCATTTCGCCAATACCTGTATATACTCACAGCGACTGTATAAACAACCAGGGGGCGGGATGAAAGCGTTAACCAGCAGGCAGCAACAGGTCTATGACCTGATTCGCGACCATATTAATCAGACCGGCATGCCGCCAACGCGTGCTGAAATTGCTTCGCAACTGGGCTTCCGCTCGCCTAACGCTGCTGAAGAGCACCTGAAAGCGCTGGCGCGTAAAGGTGTCATTGAAATCGTCTCCGGTGCATCGCGCGGTATCCGCCTGCTGATGGAAGAAGAGGCGAGTGAAGGGCTGCCACTGATCGGTCGCGTCGCCGCCGGCGAACCGCTGCTGGCGCAGGAACATATCGAAGCCCACTATCAGGTCGACGCCAACCTGTTCAAACCCTCTGCCGATTTCCTGCTGCGCGTTAGCGGTATGTCGATGAAAGATATCGGCATTATGGACGGCGATCTGCTCGCGGTGCATAAAACGCAGGAAGTGCGCAATGGCCAGGTGGTGGTTGCGCGTATCGATGATGAAGTCACGGTGAAACGCTGGAAGAAGCAGGGCGCGATTGTCCAGCTGCTGCCGGAAAACAATGATTTCCAGCCGATTGTCGTGGATACCCGTGAACAGTCGCTGACCGTGGAAGGGCTGGCCGTAGGCATCGTGCGCAACGGCGAGTGGCTCTGAAACCCGGTTGATCTCCCCCGCTGCGGCGGCGCACGCGCGCTGGCCGCAGTCTGCTTTAATCATACTTTTGTTCCCGGCCCGTAAGGCGCTCGCTCAGGCCGACCACCGTAACCCTCGGGATGGGGCTGATGCAGCTATTTTCCTCTTCTGATAAAGCGCTGTGGCGACTGGCGTTGCCAATGATCCTCTCCAATATCACCGTGCCGCTGCTCGGCGTGGTCGATACCGCCGTGATTGGCCATCTTGATAGCCCGATCTACCTCGGCGGCGTGGCCGTAGGCACCACGGCAACCAGCTTCATCTTTATGCTGCTGCTGTTTCTGCGTATGAGCACCACCGGTTTAACCGCGCAGGCATTCGGGGCCGGCGATAAACAGGCACTGGCGCGCGCACTGATGCAGCCGCTGCTGATCGCCCTCGCCGCCGGGTTGTTGCTGGCGCTGCTGCGTTCTCCTGCCAGTAGCCTGGCGGCAACGCTGATGGGCGGCAGCGCGGAAGTCCAGCAGCAGGCGCAGATCTTCATTGAAATCCGCTGGCTTAGCGCACCGGCTACGCTGGCTAACCTGGTGATTCTCGGCTGGCTGCTGGGCGTGCAGTATGCGCGTGCGCCGATGGTTCTGCTGATTGTCGGAAACCTGGTCAACATCCTGCTCGATCTGCTGCTGGTGCTGAAATTGCACTGGGGCGTTGCCGGTGCCGCCGCCGCCACGGCGCTGGCCGAATACGTGACGCTGGCAGTGGGATTATGGATGGTGGCGCGTGTGCTGAAACTGCGCGGCATCGATTTCAAACTACTGAAAAACAGCTGGCGCGGTGACGCGGCGCGGTTATTTCGCCTTAATCGCGACATCATGCTGCGCTCGCTCATGCTGCAGATCTGCTTCGCCTCGCTGACCCTGCTGGGTGCACGCATCGGACCGGATGTGGTCGCGGTTAATGCGGTGCTGTTGATGTTCCTGACGTTTACTGCCTATGCGCTGGACGGCTTTGCTTACGCGGTGGAAGCCTGCTCGGGTGAAGCGGTAGGGGCAAAAGATCGCAGCCGGCTGCTGCTGATCTGGCATGCCGCCTGTCGTCAGGCGGGTATCGTTGCGCTGCTGTTTGCGCTTATTTATGCGCTCAGCGGCCCGCACATTGTTGCGCTGCTTACCTCGCTGCAGCCGTTGCGTGAGATGGCCGATCGCTTTCTGCTGTGGCAGGTAATTTTACCGCTGATCGGCGTCTGGTGTTATCTGCTGGACGGTATGTTCATCGGCGCGACACGCGGCCGCGAAATGCGTAACAGCATGATCATGGCCGCAGCCGGTTTTGGCATCACTTTACTAACGCTGCCGTGGTTAGGGAATCACGGTTTATGGCTGGCGATCACGGTGTTTCTGGCGCTGCGCGGCCTGACGCTGGGATGGATGTGGCGCCGCCACTGGCAGCGTGACAGCTGGTTTAGTCAGCCATAAGCGCAGCGCAGGCACCAGAATAATCTGTAATTCCGTGCACAATCCGAAGCGGCTACTATAATTATCTCAAACGGCGCAGATAAGTAGCGCGTTATATGGTTATTTCCGGCATTACATGAGAAATAAACCATCTCACTCAGGAAGACGTGGAGGATTGTTATGAACAAAGACGAAGCGAGCGGAAACTGGAAGCAGTTTAAAGGGAAGTTTAAAGAGAAATGGGGCAAGTTGACCGATGACGATTTGACCGTGATCGAAGGGAAACGCGATCAGCTGGTGGGTAAAATCCAGGAACGTTACGGTTACGCCAAAGATGAAGCTGAACGTGAATTGAAAGACTGGGAAAGTCAAAACAAAGATTACCGCTGGTAAGTCTCCCGCTTTAAGGATGATGCTCCTACCCGCTGATCGTTACGATCGGCCTGGCACACGGACGTGCCAGTTACCCTTTACGCACCTTCTTCTTACTTTCCACTTCATGATCGTGCTGACAGCTACCCGGCTGTGTGCAGGCCGCCACTTCGGCACAGTTTTCACACAGGCCGTGCGCCTCAATAACGCTATGACGTAAGGTAAAACCCGCCTGATCGGCCAACCCGGCGATGATCTTTTCCACGCCGTGCGCGTGCTTCTCACTGACGGCGGCACAGTTGTCGCACACCAGCATCACCGATGTGTGCGCCGGCTCGTCGAAATGGTGGCACACCACATAACTGTTATTTGACTCCACCCGATGAATAAACCCCTGCTCCAGCAGGAAATCCAGCGCGCGATAAATAGTCGGTGGTTTCGCCTGGGGTTCACTGATGCGCAGCTGGTCCAGCAAATCGTAAGCGCTAATGGAACCGTTCTGCTCCGCCATCAGGCGCAGCACTTCTGCGCGCTGCGTAGTGAGGCGCACGCCACGGTCAAGGCACAGAGATTCAGCCTGCGTGAGCAGTTGTTCGGGCGTGAGGTTTGGCATAAGCATTCTCCAGGTGATGGGTGATGTTATTTTATCACACAAACTTTTACGCTGCTGCCATTGCTTTTTTACCTTATATCATCCAGGAAATGTCTGGCTTTCAGCCACTTATCTGCCGCGTTGGCCCTTGGTACGTCCTTCTGTTAAGCCATGCTTTTCCTTCCTGAGTTTTTTCTCACAGGTTAACCCATCTTTTTGCTTTGCAACTCACTGACTTAGTGGCTATGGTTCAAAAGGTTTTAAGTAATTTCTGGCATCAATTTAGCTGACGTTCATATTTCTGCATAAAACAACAGCAGAATGGTGCGGGCGTGACCAATTCTGCGAATAGCAATGCTAATTCCTTTCAATTCACAGCAATAAAGCGTTAGCCAGCGTTCAGAATAGGGCTAATAAACTATTCCGTCGTAGAGACAGTCCACGACAAGTAAAAGGTGATGGCAGACTCATGGTGAAGACATTATTCAGACGCAAGAAAATTTCTTATGTTGTTGGTTTTAATGCGGTATTTGTTACCTCATCAGCATTTGCTGCTGGCACCTGGTACGATGCGCGTAACGATGCCATGGGGGGAACCGGTGTCGCTTCCTCAACCTGGAGCTCGGCAGTGCTGGCTAACCCGGCATTGATGACCAAAGCGCAGCCTGAAGATAACGTCAGCATCATTTTTCCTTCAGCCGGTGTGCAGATTACTGACAAAGACAAATTAGTGGATCGCGTAGACGAAATTACTGATACGGTGGACCGCTATCGTGACGTGATCAACAACATCACGCTGCCGGAGATCATCAATGGCGCGCCTCAGGTCAGAGCGGCGGCAGGTGATATGGCCAATCAGCTGCGCGATCTGCGCGGTGATAAAGCGAATGGCACCGCAGGCGTGGCGTTAGCCGTCAGCATTCCCAACGAGACCCTTCCTTTCGCCTTCATCACCAAAGCCTACGGCACGGCACATATCCGCGCTAACGTGGTACAGAGCGATATCGATTATCTGGATCAGGTCGCAAATGGACGCATTCCCTTGCCGGGCGACCAAAATAATCTGCGCTCCAGCGCCAACGGCCTGGCTGCGCTGATCACCGATTACGGCGTCGCAATGGCACATGAGTTCACTATCGCCGGTCACCCGGTCTCCGTTGGCGTCACGCCAAAGCTGCAGAAGACCTGGCTGTATAACTACACCGCCAGCGTTTATAACTACGACAAGAATGATATTAACGACAGCCGCTATCGCAGCACCGATACCGGTTTCAACGTCGATGCCGGTATCGCTACCGACTTCGCGGAGAACTGGACCTTCGGCGTGACCGGGCAGAACCTGGTCTCGCGCGATATCGACACCAAAGAGGTTAACGGCTATCGCGATACGTATCAGATTCGCCCGCTGGTAACTACCGGACTGGCGTGGAATCGCGGACCCTTTACCCTGACCGGCGATGTTGATCTGACGGAAAACAAACGTTTTAAATCGCAGGAGAGCAGTCAGTACGCTGGCGTGGGTGGTGAATATCGCGTGCTGGACTGGCTGGCGCTGCGTGCCGGCTATCGCGCGGATATGAAGTCGAATGACACCGATGTATTTACGGCCGGTCTCGGCGTGTCGCCGTTCAACAATGCGGTGCATCTGGACCTGGCCGGTTCGGTCGGCAAAGACAATACCTGGGGCGCCATGGTGCAGCTCGGGTTTAACTTCTGACCACACGATGACGGGCGGCTGTGTCGCCCGTCACAGCTGTGATATCATTGCGCAGTTTCTCATCACTTAACTGCGGATTTACTGCGTTTCATGACCGATACATTCTCTTCGCAACGTTTCTCCATCGCCCCGATGCTGGACTGGACCGACCGTCACTGTCGCTATTTTCACCGTCAGCTGAGCGGCGACACGCTGCTGTACACCGAAATGGTAACCACCGGCGCCATCATCCACGGCAAAGGCGACTATCTGGCCTATAGCGAGGCGGAGCATCCGCTGGCGCTGCAGCTGGGCGGTAGCGATCCGGCTGCGCTGGCAACCTGTGCAAAGCTGGCAGAAGCGCGCGGATACGATGAGATCAACCTGAACGTCGGTTGTCCGTCCGATCGGGTACAGAACGGCCGTTTTGGCGCGTGCCTGATGGGTGAGGCGGCGCTGGTCGCGGACTGTATCAAAGCGATGCGCGATGTGGTCAGCATTCCGGTCACGGTGAAAACCCGCATCGGTATTGACGACCAGGATAGCTACGCCTTCCTGTGCGATTTTGTCGGCACCGTGGCGCAGCAGGGCGGTTGTGATACGTTCATTATTCATGCGCGTAAAGCGTGGCTGTCGGGTCTCAGCCCGAAAGAGAACCGTGAAATTCCACCGCTCGATTATCCGCGTGTTTACCAGTTGAAGCGGGATTTCCCGGCGCTGACCATGGCAATCAACGGCGGCGTTAAGACGCTTGAAGAGGCCAAAGCGCATCTGCAGCACCTGGACGGCGTGATGATGGGGCGCGAGGCCTATCAAAATCCCGGCATTCTGGCGCAGGTTGATCGCCAGCTGTTTGGCCGCGAGACACCGGTGGCCGATCCGGTCGCCGTGGTGCGTTCCATGTACCCTTACATCGAAGCCGAACTGGCACAGGGCACCTATCTGGGACACATTACGCGCCACATGCTGGGCCTGTTCCAGGGCATTCCCGGCGCGCGCCAGTGGCGCCGTCACCTGAGCGAAAATGCCCACAAACCGGGCGCCGACGTCCGCGTGCTGGAAGCGGCGCTGGCGCTGGTGGCCGACCGCATTGTGCAGGAAGCCTGATCACGCGAGCCGGCCTGGTCAGGCTGGCAGGACGGTTTGAACCGCACGGTTTCATCGTGCGGTTTTTAATTCACCAGCAGTTAGTCAATTTCACCAAATCAACGTCCCCTCCGTCTTGCATCTAAGCGATAATTCAATGGCTTAGCGATCGTTACGACCTGGCACGTATCTTGTAATACCTTCTGCATTACTGATACAGGAGAGCGCTCGTGGAAATATTATTCGTTATCGGCTTTTTTATGATGCTGCTGCTGACAGGCGTATCGCTGCTGGGCGTGATCGCCGCGCTGCTGGTGGCCACGGTGGTGATGTTTCTCGGTGGGCTGTTTGCGCTTGTTATAAAATTGTTGCCGTGGCTGGTGCTGGCGGTGGTCGCCGTGTGGCTGTATCGCGCATTTACCACGCCGCAGGGAGAAGTGAAACTTAACCGGCTGAAAAGGAAAATCAGCGACTTAGAGAAGAGAAGCTGGCGCTAAATGCGGTTACGATCACAGAGTTGGTGATTGCTTAGTACGAATTCGCAATTAAACATATTTTTTACTTATGTTTTCTGTCAGGATAGGTAAAGAAATTCAGACGAATTCATCGCCGCTGTCCCTACACCAGCGCGAACTATAAAAAAGAAGAAAAGGGCTTCCTTCGGGAAGCCCTTCATCATTTCTGCTATCAGGGAATCAACAGGCTGGAACCCTGAGTGGCACGACTCTCCAGCACCTGATGCGCACGCACTGCATCGCTCAGGGCAAATTTCTGCTGCTCCGGCACGTTAAGCTGAATAGCGCGGCTGGCGATAAGCGAAAACAGTTCGCCGCTGGCGCGATCGAGCTCTTCACGGTTGGTGATATAGCCAAACAGGGATGGGCGGGTGACAAACAGCGAGCCTTTCTTGTTGAGAATGCCGAGGTCAACGCCGGTCACCGGGCCGGAGGCATTACCAAAGCTCACCATCAGGCCGTGGCGGCGCAGGCTGTCGAGGGAGGGTTCCCAGGTATCTTTGCCCACTGAGTCGTACACTACCGCCACTTTTTCACCGTTGGTCAGTTCGCTGACGCGCTGGGCGATATCCTCTTCGCGATAATTGATGGTGGCCCAGGCACCGGCATCTTTGGCGATCTGCGCTTTCTCCGCAGAACCGACGGTGCCAATCAAATGCGCGCCCAGCGCTTTCGCCCACTGGCAGGCAATCAGGCCCACGCCGCCCGCGGCGGCATGAAACAGGAAAATTTCATCGGCTTTTACTTTGTACGTCTGACGCAGCAGATACTGCACCGTCAGGCCCTTGAGGAAGGAGGCCGCAGCCTGCTCAAAGCTGATGCTGTCCGGCAGAATCACCAGCCGATCTTCCGCCACATTGTGCAGCTCGCTGTAGGCGCCCAGCGCGGCCTGGCAGTACACCACGCGATCGCCCGGCTTGAAACGCGAAACCGCGCTGCCCACTTTTTTCACGATGCCTGCCGCTTCAGTGCCCAGGCCGGACGGCAGCGAGGAGACCGGATACAATCCGCTGCGCACGTAGGTATCGATGTAGTTAATACCAATCGCCTTGTTCTCCACCTGAACTTCATGGTCGGCGGGATCGGCTAGTGTGAAATCGACCCATTGCAATACTTCCGGGCCGCCGTGCTGGTTGAACTGAATTCGCTTTGCCATTCTGACTCCTGTGATTGTTCATCCTGGGACGGTATACTTGCGCGTCCCTTTCACGATCGGTAATGCATTCACTATGGCAGGAAATAAACCCACCAACAAATCGAACGAACCCCGCGATCGGCAGCTCGAAGGCGTGAAAATGCCGCCGCACTCTCTCGAAGCGGAGCAGTCGGTGCTCGGTGGGTTGATGCTGGATAACGAACGCTGGGATAACGTCTCCGAGCGCGTGGTCGCGGAAGATTTCTTCAACCGCTCGCACCGCATGATTTTCTCCGAAATGCAGCGCCTGCTGGAAGCCGGTCAGCCTATCGATCTGATCACCCTGTCAGAGTCGCTGGAAACGCGCGGTGAGCTGGAGATGGCGGGCGGCTTTGCCTATCTGGCCGAGCTGGCAAAAAATACTCCAAGTGCGGCAAACCTCGGTGCTTATGCCGACATCGTGCGTGAACGTGCGGTAGTGCGTGAGATGATTTCGGTGGCCAATCAGATCGCTGACGCCGGTTACGATCCGCAGGGCCGCAGTAGCGAAGAGCTGCTGGATTTCGCTGAATCCAACGTTTTTAAAATTGCCGAACAGCGCGCCAATAAGGATGAAGGCCCGCAAAATATCGAGCAAATCCTCGAAGCGACGGTATCGCGCATTGAAGCGCTGGTGTCAACGCCGCACGATGGCGTGACCGGCGTCGATACCGGCTATCAGGATCTCAACAAGAAAACCGCCGGTCTGCAGGGCTCAGATCTGATCATTGTCGCGGCGCGTCCGTCGATGGGTAAAACCACTTTCGCCATGAACCTGTGCGAAAACGCCGCCATGCTGACAGACAAACCGGTGCTGATTTTCAGTCTCGAGATGCCCAGCGAACAGCTGATGATGCGTATGCTGGCCTCGCTGTCGCGCGTTGATCAGACGCGCATCCGTACTGGTCAGCTGGAGGATGAAGACTGGGCGCGCATCTCGGCCACCATGGGCATCCTGTTAGAAAAGAAGAACATGTTCATCGATGACTCGTCCGGCCTGACGCCAACCGAAGTGCGTTCACGCGCGCGCCGCGTGTTCCGTGAAAACGGCGGCCTGAGCATGATCATGATCGACTACCTGCAGCTGATGCGCGTACCGGCGCTCTCCGACAACCGTACGCTGGAGATTGCCGAGATCTCACGCTCGCTTAAAGCGCTGGCGAAAGAGCTTAATGTACCGGTGGTGGCGCTGTCGCAGCTTAACCGCTCGCTGGAGCAGCGCGCCGATAAGCGTCCGGTTAACTCGGATCTGCGTGAATCGGGCTCGATCGAGCAGGATGCGGACCTGATCATGTTCATCTATCGTGACGAGGTATATCACGAAAACAGCGATCTGAAAGGCATCGCCGAGATCATCATTGGTAAACAGCGTAACGGTCCGATCGGCACAGTACGTCTGACGTTCAATGGCCAGTGGTCACGCTTTGATAACTACGCCGGACCGCAATACGACGACGAATAATCGCGCTTCCACAGTTGCATGCACGATTTGTGCATGCATTTCACGTCATCAGAAAATAGTGTTGGACAACCTCGTCAATTATCAGGTTATCTGTAGCAAAGCGAATCCTATAACGCTGTGGACACAGAATGACTCAGGTAGACGATTACGACCTTAAGATACTGACACTACTACAATCTAACGGCCGCCTTACCAACCAGGAACTCAGTGATTTAGTCGGACTTTCGGCGTCGCAATGTTCACGCCGGCGCATTAATCTCGAACAGGCAAATCTTATTCTCGGCTATCACGCGCGGCTCTCGCCGGACGCGGTAGGGCTGGGTATGGTCGGCTTGATCGAGGTGCGACTAAAAAATCACACGCCCGATTACGAAGAGAGTTTTCACCGCATGGTGGAGCAGGAAGCGGCGATTGTCGACGCGTTCAAAACCACTGGTGACGCCGACTATCTGTTAAAAGTCGCGGTGGCCGATTTAGCGGCGCTGAGCGCGCTGATCAGTCAGCTCGTCGCTGGCCATCAAAGCGTGGCCCACGTGAAAACCTCGGTGGTACTCAACCGTTTAAAAGAGAACGGCTTGATGATGATCCCCGAGCACAAAATGCGCCAAAAGAGTGCATGATGTGCCAGTGTGGTGCAGATTTGTGCCGTTTTTCGCGCAAAGCGCGCACCAGAAACCGAATTTGTGCATGAATCGATTATTTTACAGCAGATTGATGCACATAAACCTGCAATAAAGCGCCTTAGTTATCAATTGGATAATCGCTGGCACCCATCGGCGGCGACAGGAAGCCTCCGATGTGGTGCGTTTTTTGCAAATGAACGCCATCATTTGCAAAGAGATCGCGCCATGGATAACGCTGTACAACCTTCCCGCATTCCCCACACCCGTACAGAAGATGCGCTGGCTATCGTGCTTGGCACGCTGATGGTGTCGTTTGGCGTCATTTTGCTGAAACAGGCGGGCGCGCTGACCGGCGGTACGGCGGGCGTGGCTTTTCTCATCAGCTACCTGTCGCCGCTCTCGTT
>NZ_SDFT01000071.1:0-3065 GCF_004916815.1 Pantoea sp. R102 | reverse complement strand
GCTGCGCCTGCTCCAGCAGATGCCCGACACACCAGGTCACAACCTGGTCATTACCACAGGCAATATAGCCGTCGCCACGTCGATGCGGTTTGGGTAGCACATCGGCGATGGCGCGTGCCAGACTGGGTTTTTCAGCAATAAACAAACGCATGAATGGCGTCGTTCCTTTACGTCAGGTGACTACAGTAATCAGTGGATGGGCGCGGTCGGCCGGCAGCAGTGTGCCAATCGCCGTGGCCTCAACGCCAGCCTGCGCGGCGCACGCGTGAAACGCCGCAATAGCGTCAGGCTGCACCGCCACCAGCAGCCCGCCGGAAGTTTGCGGATCGCACAGCAGTGCGCGCGTGGCCTCATCCATGGCAGAAATGTGCTCGCCGTAGCTGGCGAAGTTGCGGCTGGTGCCGCCCGGCACCGCGCCTGCCGCAATGTACTGGTCCACGCCGGGCAGACGCGGTACCTGTGCGGCCTGCACGTGCGCGCGCAGGCCGGAGCCCAGACAGATTTCACTCAGGTGCCCCAGCAGACCAAAGCCGGTGACATCGGTCATGGCGCTGACGCCGGGCAGTTTAGCAAATTCCGCCCCTGCGCTATTGAGCTGGCACATCACCTGCGCCGCCAGCGTCTGATGCTCCGCACGCAGCAGCCCTTTTTTCTCTGCAGTAGTCAGAATACCGATGCCAAGCGGTTTGGTGAGGAACAGCTCGCAGCCCGCCTGCGCAGCGCTGTTCTTTTTCACGCGCACCACGTCAACGATGCCGGTAACGGCAAGGCCAAAAATCGGCTCCGGCGCATCGATTGAGTGGCCCCCCGCCAGCGCGATGCCAGCCGCCTGGCAGGCCGCGCGACCGCCTTCAATCACCTGCTGTGCCACTTTCGCGTCCAGCACATTAACCGGCCAGCCGAGAATAGCGATAGCCATGATCGGTTTGCCGCCCATGGCGTAAATATCACTGATGGCGTTAGTGGCCGCGATACGGCCAAAGGTGTGCGGATCGTCAACGATGGGCATAAAGAAGTCAGTGGTGCTGACCACCGCCGTGCCGTTACCAAGATCGTACACGGCAGCATCGTCACGGGTTTCATTGCCGACCAGCAGTCGCGGATCGTGAAAGGCAGCCAGTTCGCTGTGCAGAATGGTCTCAAGCACCTGAGGTGAAATTTTACAGCCGCAGCCAGCGCCGTGGCTGTATTGCGTCAAACGAAGCGGTTCGCTCATGGCGGGTTCCTTGTGCGCTGAACAGAGAGGGCTATGTTAGCCTGGCTGCCCGCTGCTGGTAAGCGCTGTCGCCGCTAAGCGCGATCTTTCGCACAGCGACTGTGCAATCAGTGTCGTTGCATGCACCTTGCCGCAGAAACCCGCTGCTGTCTGTCAGAAATAACTGACAAACGCCTCGCTGTCGGGCGCAACCACGGTGGTATTGGCTTTCAGCTGCGGCGTTCCGAGGTAGAGGAAACCCACAATCGCATCCTGCTCGCGGCAGCCAAAGGCGGCGCGTACCTGCGGATGGTCGGTCCATGGCCCGCTGCGCCAGATGCCGTTAAAGCCCTGCGCGACAGCCGCCATTTGCATCGCCATCACCGCGCAGCCAGCGGACACGACCTGCTCCCAGCGCGGGACTTTAGCGGAGGCTTCGCAGTGTGCGACAACGGTGATGATCATCGGCGCGCGGAACGGTGACGTCCGGGCCTTCTCAATGGCTTTGTCATCCAGCTGGCTGTCGCGTGCGGCCTGCTCCAGCAGATGACTGAAGCGTTCGCGCCCCTCATTTTCAATAATGATGAAGCGCCACGGCTGCAGCGTGCCGTGATCCGGTGCGCGCATACCCGCGTGCAGAATATTCTGCAGCACTTCACCGGCGGGTGCCGGCTCGGTCAGGCGCGACGCTGAACGACGGTTTAGCAGTAATTCCAGTGCATCCATCTTGATTCTCCCGTGATTAACAAAGCGTGGGCTAATCCTGGCACAGCGCGATCTTTTGTAACAGTCTGGCGCGATTTCCTGCTGACTTTTCGCACGCTGCTCTTTAGGATGAATCCGACATCGGGGCAGACCGCATACCGGCTGCCCTGGCTACGTGAATATGGAGAGTTTATGCGCACATTGTGGCGAATTATTGCTGGCCTGTTCCGCTGGAGCTGGCGGGTGCTGAATTTTATCCGGGAATTTATCCTGAATCTGTTCCTGATTGTGTTAATTCTGGCCGGCGTCGGCATCTGGCTGCAGCTATCCAGCGCCAGCAGCAGTGAACCAGTACAGCAGGGTGCGCTGAAAGTCGATCTGAGCGGCGTGCTGGTGGACAAACCGTCGGTCAGCAATCGTCTGAGCCGTATCAGCCGCCAGCTGCTGGGTGCCAGCAGCGATCGTTTGCAGGAAAACTCGTTGTTTGATGTGGTCGATGCGATTCGTCAGGCAAAGAGCGATAAAAATATCACCGGCATGGTGCTGGATCTGCGCGATTTTGCCGGCGGCGATCAGCCTTCGCTGCAGTACGTGGGTAAGGCGCTGCGCGAATTCCGCGACGCGGGCAAACCCATTTTTGCCCTCGGCGACAGCTATAGCCAGGCGCAATACTATCTCGCCAGCTACGCCACGAAGGTCTATCTGTCCCCGCAGGGCACGGTAGATCTGCACGGTTTCGCCACCAACGGCCTGTATTACAAATCCCTGCTGGATAAGCTGAAAGTCAGCTCACACGTGTTCCGTGTCGGCACCTATAAGTCCGCGGTTGAACCTTTCCTGCGTGATGATATGTCGCCGGAAGCGCGCGATGCTGATGGCCGCTGGGTCGGCCAGCTGTGGCAGAACTACCTCAACACGGTGTCCGCCAACCGGCAAATCACGCCGCAGCAGCTGTTCCCGGGGGCGGCGGGCATCATCAGCGGTCTGCAGGCCGTTCAGGGCGATACCGCTAAATATGCCCTGGATAACAAACTGGTGGATGTGCTGGATTCGCGCGCTGCCGCCGATCGCGAGCTGGTGAAAACCTTTGGCTGGGATAAAGCCAGCAACGACTACCGCAACGTCAGCATCTATGACTACAACGTCAAACAACCGACGCAGCAGG